>DATMYA010000052.1 GCA_035561135.1 Clostridia bacterium | reverse complement strand
ATATGGAGCATAATTGATGTCTCCTAAGAATCTCCCGAGCTCATCTTGATTAACCGCGTAAGGTTCTATTTTCGTGTCTCGTATGAACAACCCCGGAACTTATGTTGAATCGCGGGTTGCCCCTCCTCGCGTTCTGCCTCTGGGTCCGTAACACGCTTTGGAAGAAGGCTGTGTAGAGAAGCGCCTCGCGTTCTTCGGGCGTCTTGATGTGTTTCGGCGGCTGTGTACTTTGCCGCCTGACAAATGTTGTGCTGGAGGTGGGGGCCTGGTCTTGCCCAAATAGCAAAAGTGGCGCTGCTAACAGCGCCACGACTAGAGCAGATATGAATGCCTTCATCAGTATGTCTCCAAGGTTGATCTTTGCTGCTACACAGCGCCCAGCTTGGCCCGCGAGAGCGGCTGGTCTGACACAACAACTGGAAACGGATCGGAAACATCGGCGAAAGACTACCCAACCGTGGTGTCAACGCACAACTGTTAACGGACACACGCTATTGCCTTTTGTCCCGTAGTGGAACTGGCGGCGGGAGGGGTGGCCATCGATAAGGTAAAGTCGACTTCGAATTGAGCATCCGAGGGATTGCATGGGCAACGTTCACGGCATCAATGCAAGCCGAGGCGGGCGATGGCAGAGACAGATATATATATCTCAGGTTATGAGCGCCAACGACGGGCGCCAACCTGGGGCACCGCCGTTTTCTGATGCTGCCTGCTAATGCAAGCCGAAACCCTGCTGCCAAGCGCGCTTATAATGCCCGACTATGGCCAGGATGCCGGAGACTCCTGTAACTGCGCAATCGAAATACGAGCCAGTCATCGGGCTGGAAGTTCACGTACAACTACTTACGGAGAGCAAGATCTTCTGTTCCTGCTCGACCAGGTTTGGCGCACCGCCGAATACGAACGTCTGCCCGGTCTGTCTTGGTCTGCCGGGCGCGCTTCCGGTGCTGAACCGCAGGGTTGTCGAGTTGGCCGCGCTCGCCGCCATGGCCCTGAACTGCCGCATCAATAAGCGCTCGGTCTTCGCACGCAAGAATTACTTCTACCCCGATCTTCCCAAGGGTTATCAGATCACGCAGTATGACGAGCCCTTGGCCGAGCACGGATTCCTAGAAATCAAGGCCACCGACGGCGGTGTGAAGCGCATCGGCATCACGCGCCTGCATGTGGAAGAGGATGCCGGCAAGAGCATGCACGACGGACTGGCAGACAGCGCCGAGCTTACTTCCGTCGATTTCAACCGCTCCGGCGTGCCGCTCATTGAGATCGTCAGCGAACCCGACCTCGCCTCCGCCGGCGAAGCTTACGAATACCTCACGCGACTGAAGGAAATCATGCTGTATACAGACGTGAGCGACTGCAACATGGAGGAAGGCTCGCTGCGCTGCGACGCTAACGTTAGCATCAGGCGGCGCCACGAAATGGAGTTGGGCACGAAGGCCGAGATCAAGAACGTTAATTCTTTCCGCTTTATCCGACAGGCGATCGAGTACGAAATAGCGCGTCACGAACAAGTCCTCGACGCGGGCGGCAGAATCGAGCAGGAGACGCGGCTGTACAACGCCGCCGAAGGCAAGACCTTCATCATGCGCAGCAAGGAGCGCGCGCACGACTATCGCTATTTTCCGGAGCCGGACCTGCTCCCGCTCGTCCTTGATGAGGAATGGCAGCAGCAGATTCGCGAGCACCTCCCCGAGTTGCCGGAGGCAAGGCGTCGCCGTTTCGTCTCCGACTATGGCCTCAACGAGCAGGCGGCGTACACGCTCACGATGACGAAGAACATGGCAGACGAATTCGAGACGGTCGCGCGTGCGGCGAGGAGTCCCAAGCGTGTCGCAAATCTGATTCAGGGCGAACTACTCGGGCGACTGAACGCCGCTGGCCTTCGGCTGGATGAGTCTCCAATCAGCTTCAAGGGGCTTGCTGGCGCGGCCGAACTCGTGGAACAAGGCACCCTCAGCAGCAAGATGCTGAAAGACCTTTTCAATCGGTGCTTCGAGCGTCGTCAGGATTTCCCTGCCGTGTACGAAGCTGAGAAGCCGGAGCAGATTACGGACGCGTCCGCGCTGGAGAAAATCATTGATGACGTCATCGCCGCGAATCCCAGGCAGCTCGATCAGTATCGCGGAGGCAAGAAGACGGTCGCCAGATACTTCGCGGGAGCAGTGATGAAAGCCTGCAAAGGCCGAGCGAATCCGGCACTGCTCGAGGCTCTATTATCGAAGAAGCTCGAGGGCCGATAAAAACAATGGGCTTCCCCCCCGTGCTGCGTGGCTGTGCCCTTTACGGATGTTCGCTCTCGCTGAGTTCGCGAAACAGGATTGACGCGAATTTCTCGAGAGGCATGTACGGCGCTGAATACTTTTTAAACCGGCTCAGCAACTTCTCCTCGCGTACCTGGTCCAGCGTTTTGCCGCCTGCAATCGCCGCTTGCATCAATTGAACGCTTTCCTTCAGCGCTGTGCAGTACTCGACCAGTTCTTGCTTTCGAAGCACGCTGCCGTGCCCGGGAACGATCTGCACATCGTCCGGCAACATCGCCAGGAATTGCTCCATAGCAGATTGCACGGCGAGCACGTTCCGTGTCGGGAATGCCCCGAAGTACGTATCGCCAATTGCTGCAATGTTCGCTTTTGTCAGGAACGCTCCCGCATCTCCGTCCGTGTGCCCCGTTCCGAGGCGACGCAGCTGCAGGCGTTCGCCGCTGAAATAGACGTCGAGTCCTCACCAAAGGCGACCACCGGAAGGCCAGCGGTTGGCGTGGGTATGGCTTTAGCATTTGGTCGATAGTCGTTTCCGCGCGAAGCCAACCACGCGCGCGTCGGTTCGCTGGACACAATGGTTGCGCCCCGCCCGCCGAAGTACTCGTTAGCGCCAGTGTGATCGGCGTGCCAATGCGTATTGATGACGTAGCGAACGGGTTTCGGCGAAAGACTCTTCAGCGCCGCATCGAGGCCCGCTGCTGTTTCCGGGAACATCGAATCGATAAGCAGAATGGCGTCTTCGCCGATCAGCGCCGTAACATTCCCGCCTTCGCCTTGGATCAGGTAGACATTCTCGGCAAGCTTGCTTGTGGTGAGGCTGGTGTTAGTGGTGTACTGTTGCGCGACTCCACATATGCTCAGCAGCAGCATTGTTAGTACTGCTATGGCTGTCTTGCGCATGATGATGAGTACCGTCCGTATCTTAGACGTGCGTACGGATACTTTCGTTAGGAACGCCTCCGCGTTGCGAGCGGCAGAATCGCCAGCCCTAATAGGCATGCCCATGCGAACGCGTCGCCTATCCGCGAGTATATGGTGCGGACGCCGCGTGTGGGCACGTACGCCGTCATCTCGCGGTCAGGCGAAACGAAATCATCCATCTGCGCCAGCACGCGGCCCTGGTAATCCACGGCAATTGATAGGCCCGTGCGCACCTGCCGCACGAGGTTGAAGCCCTGCTCCACCGCTCGGAACGCCGCCATCTGTGTATGCCACGGATCAATGGCCAGCCAGTCGTTGGAAGGCGCGAGCAGGATGTCGGTATTCATTTTCCCCGCCTGCGCCAGCAGTTGCGGGAAATCCAGGTCAAAGCAGATGGCCGACGCGACACGTCCGTAAGGGGTCAGGGCCGTCTTGATTTTGCCGTCGAGCTGGCTCGAAATGTTTTTTTCACTCCCGGGCACTGGACGCGCCTTCCAGTATTCGTATGCTATCTGGCCATTCGGCGCGATGAGCACGATCTTGTTCTCGAGCGGCTTCGCGGCACCACGTTGATATGTGCCAAGTCCGAGCCCGAGATAGATTTGTTTACGGCTCGCCAGTCCCTGAGCCCGTGCGATCAGCGCCGCCTCCTCTTCCTTAAAGACGTCTCCCGCGGTTTCGCTCCAGAAGACAATTTTCGCGCCTGCATCCGCGGCCCGTTCGGTTCTTGCCAGCAGATCGTCCGTGCCAAGATGCGTGCTGTTGCGGATCAAATCCACTTCAGCATCCGTCAGCGGCAGGTTGCGGAAGAGGCTCCGTTCCAGGTCTTCTGTCGGCGCAGTTGGGAAGTTCCCGCGCGATAGCGAAACTACTTTTACAGTTGCCGAATCGGGAGGAAAGAACGCAAGTCGAACTCCACCGCTTATCAGCACTGCCGCGAATGTCACTGCAAGCGCTGCAGCCGGCTTACGAACATCGCGCCAGATCCAGTCGCGCGCCCACGCCAGATTCATTGTCGAAGCGAACCATCCCATGAGGAAGGTGATCCCGGACGGTCCCGTAACAGAAGCAAGCTGCATCAGCGGCAGTTCGCCAAATTGCGAATATGCCACCGCGCCCCAACTGCCATACGGCGACACGATGCTTACGAGGTATTCCGTCCCCGCCCAAGCCGCCGGAAAGACCAGCGTCGCCCATCCCGCGCGAAGCCGTGGCGAGAGCGCACGGTCTATCGCATACGGCACAAGCAGCGCCAGCGAGAACGCCACTGCAACGGCGATGACAATGGGCCTTGGCGCAGGAACCATTCCACGAAACTGGAAGAGCCACGTTGCAAATAGCACCGAGAATGTTGTCAGTAGGCGAGCCCAGGCACGGCCTCCACGCGTGAAGCGCAGCAGGAACACGGGCGCAAGCCAAGCCGCCAGCGGAATCGTGTTGCGGCCGTTCGCAACCAGCAATAACGCCCCAGCCGTGGCCAGCAGCAGCCATGCCCGGTGCCCTACTCCCAAAGATTCCTTTGTCTTACTTTCGCGACCTAGAGCGGGAGCTCCCATTGCGCCCTCCTTCTCTCTTGCTTGCAGTCACGGCGCGGAAAGCGATCCCGGCCGTTGCAGTCTCGATCAATTCATCGATCAACTTTTCTCTGTCCACCCACGGGAACGCCGGCCTCGCGATCAACAACGACGTTAACCCATGGATGCACGACCAGACGACCTGGCTTGTCGTTGCCAAGTCTGCCTCGGGCAAGAGGCCAGACTCCACGCACCGCCGCAGCGCTTGCACCAGTTCATCGAAAGCCGGATGAGGCTTGTAGGGCCGCTTGCGATCCTGCCCGGGCGGCAGCACAAACGCGCATTTGTAGTGATTGGGGTTGCGTAGCCCGAACTCGATGTACGCCCGCAGTTTCGTCTTCAACAAGCCGACCGGGTCGCCGTCGTCTGGAATTGCACGCAGACCCTTCAGCAATTCCGCAAAGCTCCCTTCGACCACGGCGTGCAGCAGCTCGTCTTTGTCGCGAAAATAGAGATACAGCGTGCCGGGCGAGCACGCCAGCTGGGCCGCCAGCTTGCGCATGGAGAGTTGCTCGTAGCCCTTGTTCGCAAAAGCGGCGCTCGCGGCATCCAGGATTTCGCGGCGGAGTTGCGAGCGTTGCTGATCGCGTCTGGAAAGAGAAGTCATAATGAACAGCGTTCATTATGATGAACGCTGTTCAGTTGTCAAGCAGAATCGAGAGATGAGGAATCGGTAAACAATCTTGTGAACGTGGAAGAGAAGTGTCATCCCGAGCGGAGCGAGGGATCTGCTTTTTGCCGCTACTGAGAACAAAGCATAAGCATATCTTCGGCTGCGCCAATGACGGGCGCAACCTCAAGATGACCTATCGTTTCTGGTGTCACATCGATGACACACATTGGATGACGATTACCGTTTCGCTACTGTCCCGAACCGCCCTCGAACATTTTCTGCACCTGCCCGGAGTACACGCGATAGAGGATGTAGCTGCGACCCACGTCGGTGATCCGCCGGAACAGCAAATCGCCGCGACCGTCGCCATCGGCATCAACGCCGTCGACCAATTCCAGGCGTGGATACGCGTCCAGGTGCGCCGAGTCGGTCGCGACTGCGAAGCCCTTGTGCACATTGCTGTCGTAGTCGGGACGACCGATGACAGTGACGTATAACTCGAATTCGCGAGCGGAAGCGGCACCGGCTGCCTTCCAACCGCCCGGAACTGCGTAGCGCCCTGTGAATACCAATTCCGGCGAATTGCTGTAATCGACGTCGAGAGCGCGTATCGATTCTTCGGTGAAGGTGAATGAGGTCGGCAGCATCGGGCCATTACGTCCTGCGGAAAATTTGCGCAACTCTGCTGCTGCGAGCGACGTCATCTCCCGTGTGTAACGCTGCTTTTCCTGGTCACTCCATAGGAAGTCGAACGGATGCCCCTGAGTAGGGTCTGGGTCGCTGACGGCCACCATCACGTCGATCGGCTTTGCCATCGGCGTGCCCGGCTTCAGCGTCATGGTCGGTGGCTCGACGGGCTCGTCATTGTGGGTGCTGCGTCCACGGCGCAGCGTTGGACGGTCTGGATCGTCCGGCTGCTTCTCGGCGGATTTTGGAGCAGTGCCCGCCGTTTGCGGAGTTTTCGCCTTATCCTCGGGCGCATTCTGCGCAGGAGGCTTCTTCAGAACGGGGCGGTCGGGATCGTCATCGTCCTTCAGTTTCGGCTTATCAGTAGTGGCGGTCTTAACCGTGACTTCGCCGGACTGCCCCGCCGTCTTGTCTTGTGCAGCATCTTTTGACTCGCCGCTCGCGAAGGGCGTCCAAGTGCCTTCACCCCACCAGAGGTCGCCCATGCGTCGCGCACCTGCCACGGTGAACAGACCGACCGGTGTACCAGTCTTCTGAGCTTCGTACACTGTATCGACGTAGAGCGACATAGGAGCCGGCTTCGCCGCATACAGGCTCGCGTCGTAGAACCTGCCATCCAGCAGGAGCGACACGGGGAAAAGGCGGGCTGCACCTCCCGGCAGGATCTCCAGAACGGCGACTGCTCTCGGCGAGGTTCTCGGCTTAGGCTTGGCGCGGTACTGCGCTTGCCCGAACGGAGCGCAGATCAGAACCATGGTGGCTAATGCCAGTACCTGCCACGTACGCATGGTTTCCTTCACCATCTTGAGGTATAGATATTCAGTCATGGACGTCAATGAGAAAGCACCCGATTTTAGTCTGCCCGACGAGAACGGGAACACGGTTTCGCTCCAGCAGTTTCGGGGCAAGAACGTCGTTCTCTTCTTTTTTCCAAAAGCCGATACACCCGGCTGAACCATTGAAGCGTGCGGGTTCCGCGACGCATACAAAAAACTGCAGAAGGCCGGCCTCGTGGTCCTCGGTATCTCCGGCGACAAGCCTGCGGCGCAACTGAAATTCAAACAGAAATACGACCTGCCGTATACCTTACTCTCCGATGCAGACAAGAGTATGGCCAATGCCTTCGGCGTGCTCAAGGAAAAGAACATGTATGGCAAGAAGGTCATTGGCATCGAGCGCACGACCTTTCTAATCGGTCCAGAGGGAGAGATCGTGCACGTCTTCCGCAAGGTGAAGCCCGAAGGACACGCTGAAGAGGTTCTTGCGCAAGCGAAGGCCAGCTAGAAACAGCAGGAGAGAGATTGGGTGGAGCAGGCCTTTAGGCCTGCAATTGAAGACATTGACCCTCAGCGGCTAAAAGCCGCTTTCCTTCAGTGCGACTTAGGGCACGCCTGAAGGCGTGCCCCTTCAAAGATTGAGTCTTGAGTTTTGTCTGGACGCTGGCTAAAAGTTTCTAGACGCTTGTTGGATTGAAAAATGCGAAGGCAGAGGCTTAGCTCTAAAGCTGGCAGGCAAGCCAGCGTCGACAATCTTCTCGCCTCGGCGGCACAGAACACCACGGCGCCCGTGGCGCTCAGCCCTTCGCCTGGCTTGTTCGATTTGCGCAAAACACACCCCTTGCCGCGCGAGTTCTTCAATCGGGACACGCGACAGGTCGCACGCGAACTCCTTGGTAAGCTGCTTATCCGGCGTCATGGGGAGCGCATACTTGCCGGACGCATCGTGGAGACCGAGGCCTACCTTGGCGTGGATGACCACGCCGCGCACGCTGCCGCGGGCCGAACGGCTCGCAATGCCGTTCTATTTGGGCCGCCGGGCTTTGCTTACATTTATCTCATCTATGGAAATCACTACTGCCTGAACGTTTCCTGCCTTCCAGATGGGGAAGCTGGCGGCGTTCTCTTTCGCGCACTTGAGCCGGTCGCGGGCCTGGCCGAGATGGCGCGCCTGCGCCATGTCGAGTTGTCGCCAGCGCCACGCGCCACGCAGTTGCGACAGCTCACCAGCGGCCCCGGTCGCCTTGCTCATGCGTTCGCTATCACGCGCCTGCGCGATAACGGTAAAGACATGACAAGCCCTCGCCGCTCAGACCTGTGGTTGGCCGACGACGGCTACCAGCCTGCGCGAATCGCAGAAACCCCTCGCATCGGAATCACGAAAGCCGTTGATCATCCCCTGCGCTATATTGTGGCGGGAAGTCAGCTGGTATCCGGTAAGCGAGTCAGCTAACGCGAAAGGCGAAGCCGAGTCGGCGAGTGCGCCAGCTGCTCTAACAAAACAGCAACCCAGCGTTCTACCTACCCAGTATCACTCGCCTTGCTCGCCCGCCATTGAAGGCCCGCCTGCGGCCGAGCCCGTTTGCAGTAGCAAGTTGTCAATCAGCCGCGTCGAGCCAAACCACGCGGCGACCGCTACCAGCGCGAAATGGCTCACGTCCGTCACGGGGTTCAGCGTGTCGGGATCGACGATCTGGAAGTAATCGAGCCGCGCGCCCGGTTCATCTGCTATGACCGCCTGGCCTGCTGCAACCAGCCGGGAAGAATCGTGCTCACCACGATCTGCTAACGCTTGCACGCGCGTCAGCGCGCGATACAGAACAAGCCCCTGCTGACGCTCTTTGGGAGAGAGATACGCATTGCGCGAAGACATCGCCAAACCGTCGTGCTCTCGCACAATGGGGCAAACGATAATCTGGACATCCATGTTCAGGTCGCGCACCATCTTGCGAATGACTGCCACCTGTGCAGCGTCCTTCTGACCGAAAAACGCGCGCTCCGGGCGCACGATCTCAAACAGCTTCGCGACTACGGTTGTGACTCCGCGAAAGTGTCCCGGGCGCGAAGCCCCGTCCAGTTTCTCGCTCAAGCCCTCGACGTAAACGAGGGTGCTCGCGTCCTTCGGATACATCTCGCTGGCTTCGGGAGCGAAAAGCAGCGCTACGCCTGCGGCTTCAAGCTGTTGTCGATCGGACTCGAAGTTTCGTGGGTACTTCGCCAGGTCCTCGCTCGGCCCGAACTGAAGCGGGTTCACGAATATCGATACAGCCACCACGTCCGACTGTCCGCGTGCGGCCTTCACCAGCGACATATGTCCGGCGTGCAGAGCGCCCATAGTGGGTACGAAGCCGATGCGTTTGCCAGCCAGCCGAAGCTCATGACAAGCAGCCTGCATGTCAGCGATTGTGTGCAGAATCCTCATCGCCGAACAGTGTAACTCGCGGCGTACGCTAATCGTCGCGGACAACGGAAAAAGCGGCCCCTCAAGGCCGCCTCACCTTTCCCGTTTGCTTCTACTCCGTGCTGCCGTCCAGATACACAAACTGAGTGTTCACCTTTCCGTCTGGGCTGACCGTGTGCATCGCGAACCCGAGCTTCGCGCCGAATGGGCTCCAACTTGTCGCTGGGGCGACATGCCAAGTAAATCCTGCGGCGTCGAACACCATGCCCCTGTGCCAGTGACCCGCCAGTATGTGTCGTACCCCGAGTTTCTTAAGCGCATCGAGTTCGCGAGAACGATACGGGTCGTTGACCACCCAGTACGGCTTCGAGTCGTTCGGAAAGCCACCAGCGCGCACTGCCGGAACGTGCTGCATGGCTAGAACTATGTCACCCGCGTCGCCGCGTCCCTCACCCTTATTGTCTTTTCTGCCTTTATCCTTATCGCCCCGGCCTTTGTTCTTGTCTTTGTCGCGGCCCTTGTCTCTGTCCCGACCCTCGCCGCGATCCTCGGCGGCGCCTTTTGCATCGCTGCTCAACCAGTTCAGCATCTTGTCGGCTTCGGCTTGCGTTTCTTTCGGAACGGGCGGCTCGGTGCGTGCCTCGAACTTATCCCAGTTGCCCAGCAACTGCGAATCGAGCGCATAAATCACGACGTTCTTCACGCGGATTTTGTAATAGTCATCGCCAAAAGCCCGGCGGTAACGATCCACGTCCGTTGAGTGTACGTCGTGGTTTCCGGGGATGTAGTACACCTTCGCCTTCAGTCCGCCCAGAATTTTGCGTGCATCATCCCATGCGCTTGGCCGCTCGCCGATGTCGCCGCTGACGACCACAATGTCCGGATTGCGATCGTTGACCATCCGCACCACTTTTCGCAGATTGTCAGAACCCTCGGGGGCCCTGGCCAGGCCTATGTGCGAATCGCTGATCTGTGCGATCTTCACCTGCGCAGCGGCGGGATTCGAGAGAAGCAGCGCAAAGACAAACACTACGGCCGCGAGCAGCCTGGAAACTTTCCATCGGGTCATTCCTGCTCTGATGTGATCGGCTGCGCGAGGTGTTGCTTAACGGTCGTTTGCGGAGATCAGTGCGGCTTCGGCGCAGATAGTGATGGAGCAGAAGGCTGCGTTCGTGTCTGGCCTGAAGGTGTGGCAGTTCGCGCAGGAGTGCCTGCCTTGCCCGCGGCGGCAGGTTTGGTCGTGCGAGCAGGCGGCGCCGGTGGGGTCTTCGGAGCACTGGCAGAAGCCTTCCAGCTATCAACCATTGCCAGGAACACGGGCTCCACAGCGGCAACGTCCTTCGGTGCGCAGCGCAACGCTAACGAATAGATGACGTCATCGCCATCGATGAACACGACTTCTTCCACCCACGGTTTGCCGCCCGCGTCAGCGTACTGAACCTTCACCATTTGCGCCGAGAATCCATCCAATGTCAGTGCACTACGATGCAGCGTTTGTTTTTGCCTTCCCGGCTCAACCGATTCCAATACGACGTTCACAACGTCTTCGAATGCGGGACGTTCTTTGCCCTCAGGCTCGTCCGGCAATGCGACCGCTGCGGCTGTGACCTGGGTCCAAAGTTCCTGTTCCACTCCTGCCTGCGGAAGCGCAACAACCATGCCCGCGCCCTGGAAGACCTCCCCGAGCCTCTTCCAATTCTGCGGGTAATTGACGCAGAACCCGGCTTCGTCCGAACAGTACTGCGGCCAAGAAGAAGTGTCAGATTTGACAGCTCCGCCAGGGTTCGCGCTAGTGGCAGAGTCATCGCTGGCGCTGGCTGCTGGCACAGAGGGGGCACGAGACGACGTCGGCTTCTTCGCCGCAGTTCCCGACGGAGTCTGCTGCGCGAACACAGAAATTGTCAGCAGCAGAAGCAGCGCAACTATTGCAGGACTATTCATGCAGTCAGTTTACTTCCACGACCTACTTCCGCATCGTGCGCTTTCGCGCGGCGATCGTTTCCAGTGCCGCCTGTGTCTCTTTCGGCAGATGATAAGACTCTTCGTCCGCCGGATACGCGCCTGTCTTCACGTCGTCTTTGAAGCTCGTCACGGCGTCGGTGATGAGCGCACCCGCGTCGCCGTAGCGGCGCACGAACTTCGCCGGAGGCGCGAACGTCAGGTTCAGGATGTCGTGGAAAACCAGCACCTGGCCGTCGCAATCAGGGCCTGCCCCGATTCCAATCGTCGGCGTTTCGACCTCACTGGTGATCATGGCGGCCACTTCGCGCGGAATCCCTTCCAGGAAGAGACAGCACACGCCGGCACGGTCCAGCGCTTCCGCGTCTCGCATCAGATGCTCCACGGCGTTCAGCGACTTACCCTGCACCTTGTAGCCGCCCATCACGTGCAGCGATTGCGGCGTCAGGCCAATGTGTCCCGCGACGGGGATCTCGGCATCCTGCATACGGCGGATGAGGTCCACGCGCTTCTCGCCGCCCTCGATCTTTACTGCCTCTGCCCCGCCTTCCTTGATGAAGCGCGCGGCGTTTTGCAAGCCCTCCCGCGTGCCAACGTGGTACGAAGCGTAGGGCATGTCAGCGATCAGGAACGCGTTCTTCACTCCGCGATGCACGGCCTTCACATGGTGCATCATCTCGTCCATGGTGACCGATAGAGTGTTCTCGTATCCGAGCATGGTTTGCGCCAGCGAATCGCCGACCAGCACTACGTCGATGCCGGCCTCGTCTACCAGGCGCGCGCTCGCGTAGTCGTACGCCGTCAGCACGGTGACTCGTTCGCCGCGCTGTTTCTTTTCCAGCAATGTATGGGTGGTGACTTTCGAGCGGAAATCGCCCGTCGTAAGGCTCACATGACCTCCAGTGCAGTTCTCCGTTCGGAGATACCGCCTGGTACAGGAATCAGTGCCTTAGCACGGATCGCCCGTACGGCCCCGGTTATTGATGCGGGTTGGGGATCCCGCCATTTTGAACAGCACCCTTTTACAGCTCCAGCAAGAAAGCTACTTTGTTAGGATGCAGCCGCATGAATTGTAGTCGGAAACAATCGGCCTGACAAACCACTGCGCGCGACAACGCTATCAGTCGCCTCAATATGAACTGCCTCTACTCACGCCCCTACTCCTCGTTCGTCCCCGCCCAGTGGGAGGAAGTACTGAGTGCCTTTCACTGGTTCGCTCACTCGCCGCAGCAACTGCTGAAGGTCTTCCGAGTGCTCCACGAAGTCGATTTCGCTGGTGTTCACCACCAGCAGATCGCTCGCCGTGTAGTGGAAGAAGAAATGTTCGTAGGCCTTAACGACTTCATCGAGGTAGTCCTCGCTGATGGCCTTCTCCGTCGAGGCGTTCTTCTTCCGCACGCGTTTCTTCAACACGTCGGTCGAAGCCTGGAGGTAAATCACAAGATCGGGCGTGGGAACCTGTTCCTGGAAGAGCTTGTAGTAGCGCTCGTAGACCAGCAACTCGGGATCGCTTAGATTGAGGCAGGCGAACAACTTGTCTTTTTCGAAGATGTAGTCGGCCACCACAATCTTGCGGGAGTTCGGGCCCACTTCCAGTGCGCGCAGTTGCTCATAACGCTGAATAAGAAAAGCGAACTGTGTCTGGAATGCCGCTCCGGAATCACCGTCGTAAAAGTGTCCGAGGAACGGATTGTCTTCCGGCTCCTGCACCAGCTGTCCGTGCAACTGTTCGGCAATCACCCTGGCGAGCGTCGACTTCCCGACGCGTATTGGGCCTTCCACAGCGATATAACGGGGTGGTTCGAAAAAATTAGCCATGATTCTATTAGCGCGTCCTCGACTGCCGCATGCATAAGCACCTGTCCAATCGAGGAATCAAGTGCGCAGCATATCTCGCCTTGCCACTTCCACACAATTGCGCGATGAGTAAACTTTTGCTTCCGAATCCGCCTTCGGATCAGCACGACAAAGGGCTGCAACTTGCACGCCTAAGGTGTACGCCCGACCTGCGAGTAAGTAGAAATACGCAAGCGGCTACGGCGTTCCAATGAGGGCAACAGGGCCAATCCAATGAAACTCTAACCTAACAGAAATCGTAAAAAACATTAGTCTCTACAACCCCGCTCCGTGAAAGGGTTCGCGAAGGATTTCGTGTGCGGCGAGGGAGGGAACTTGCGCTTTGAATGGAAAGCTTCGGCGCTATGGATCTTCGCGGTGCTGACTTTGGCGCTGGCCGGGATATTGGGTTGGGCTCAGGCCGCGTTGGCCTCGGGGCTGATCATGGCTTCCATCCTATTGCACGAGGTCGCACACATCGCTGTCGCTATGCATCACGGCGTGAAGGTGAAGGCGCTGGGACTGAACGGCCGTGGCGCATACACCCGGCGTGAGCACTCCAACCGATGGATCGTCGAAGCGCAGTCGGCTTTGGCCGGACCCTCCGTCAACTTGGCGCTTTACATAGTTTTTGTTTCATTCTCCGGCACGATGAACCAGATGCTGGCGTTGTCGAACCTCGTGCTGGGCGTCTCCAATCTGCTCCCATTCCGTCCGCTCGACGGCTGGCGATTTTGGCAGGCTGTTAAGAATCGAGCTTAGTTCCTGAACGTGAGTTCTGCGGCAGCGGCTGCCGTTTTCGTTTCTGCGCAGGTTACAATCTGCTCAGGATGCTCGGAGCTATCGCAGCCATCACCGGAGCAGCAGCAGCCGCAAGTTTCGCGGGACTGCACACCATGGTTCCGTGGTCGCAGCTCTACGGACGCAACTTCACGGGCATCGCACCCGGCTCGCGGCAACTCGCACTCACCTACGACGATGGCCCCAACGATCCCTACACGCCGCAGATGCTCGACGTTCTGGCGCGACATGATGCGCGGGCAACGTTCTTCCTGCTCGGCCAGTTCGTTCGCCAGAAACCGGCAATTGTCCGCGACATCGTTGCCGCCGGTCACGCCATCGGCAACCACAGTTGGTCGCATCCGAACCTGATTTTCGCCTCGCCTGCCGAACTTCGGCGCCAGATCGAAGACACGACTAAAGCGATCGAAGACGCCTGCGGTGTCACGCCGAAACTCTTCCGCCCACCCTACGGAGGCCGCCGCCCCGGAACATTCTCAGTCGCGCGAAAGTATGGCATGGCAGTCATCATGTGGCGCGTCACCTGCCACGACTGGGACGCCGTGTCGAACGAGTCGATCGAAGCCAAAGCACACGCGCAGATCAGGGGCGGGGACGTCATCCTCCTACACGACGGCGGGCATGAACGCATAGGCATCGACCGCTCGCACACCGTGCGCGCGACGGACAATCTGATTACGCACTACAAGGCGCAGGGATACGGGTTCGTAACCGTGCCCGAAATGATGAGAGCAGACGTCGGACGCCCGGCGGCAGACGCCAACTGAACCGGAGCACTCAGGCCTTGCTGGCGACGTGGTCGAAAGATTGCGCGGGGATTGCTATTCGATGGACTACTGCTGTAAGGCGATTGCGACAGCTAACCACGGCTGCTTCTTTTGCGATAGAAGGTCCAAGCCCCGCCAGCCGATAGCAGGAATCCGAGCGCTAAGAGTCTCCCTCTAACCCGGTTTCCGAAGAGGCCGTGCAGCGGGGCATAATAGGCGACGACGAGTAACAAAATGCCGATGCAAAATGCGCCTACTTTCTCAAGCGAAGTGACAGGACGTCTCTTCGTCATTGTTGTCCCTTTTCTGACTATGCCACCAACTCAGGAGTTACTTGCGCTAAGTTGATTCCCGCTCTCTATCGGCGCGTACACACAACAAAAAGGGTCAGCCCCGACCCCCCGGCTGCGGACACTATTTTTCCAAAGACTCCCTCATCGCTTTGGGGAGGTCCGTAAGGAAGAACGGAATATAGTTATAGGGTTGGCGCATTCCGCTTTCTTCGGTTAGCGCGAAGCGGAACGGCACTTCAAAATGCCAGCCTTCGCCGATATGATTCTTGGGAACGCTAAAGTCGATCTTCTCCCCGGGTAGCAGAAGCATCAGCACTTCGAATCCAGGCTGAAAGCCCGAATTGTAGCCATGAGGTCTTTCAGCTCTGCCTGCTCGGGGCTGACTTGCTTTTCTCACTGCCTCTCGTTGTTGCGCCTCGTGTTCGTTTGGGTGGTCGAGAAGTTCAGGATAAGGTTTCACGTCCTTATCGATCATGACGACAGAGCCGACGGACTCAGCTCCACGCTCGCGTGCATTGTCGACGATCTCGTTTTCTAGCCCCGTGAAAGCCCTTGTGCGATCTTCCGGCCTTTTGAATGCCATTACGGTGATTGGAAGCCTACAGTTGTTCAC
Organism: Clostridia bacterium; assembly: GCA_035561135.1. Taxonomy (NCBI): domain Bacteria; kingdom Bacillati; phylum Bacillota; class Clostridia; species Clostridia bacterium. The sequence goes on along the minus strand of DATMYA010000052.1, from coordinate 224,449 downwards.
CAGTTGGAAATAGATGCCCTGGTCTGGCTCGTGCTCCTTCAGCGGCTGACGAGCGCCGACGCGAATCGGCACGAGATACACGAATGGCTTCCTTGGGTCGATTCGGATATCGACCTTTTGTGAAGACAAAGTAGAGCGATCAGGGGTATCGCGAGCCGCGACAAGTTTTGGTGCTTGTGCGAGAACACCAGGCGCAACAAGTAGCGTAGCTGCGAGCAAGCATGCAATCTTCATCTCGGCAAAATTGTAGGGAAGGAGCAGTGGCTCAACAAGATAAAACGGCTTGGTCGATTGGTGGTGAGCCCTCACCGCAGGCTCAGTCCGGTATCTACCGGCGCTGACGCAAGCCGCCTTGAACTGCAATGGCGGCTAGACGCTCGTTCATGTGCTTGTATCTCTTTCGAGAAAAACTAAGCAGTCACCAGCGCCAGCGACTCTCTGGCGGCGGCAATTGTGTCTTCCACGTCCTGATCGGTGTGCGCGGCGCTCAAGAAGGCCGCCTCGAACTGCGATGGCGGCAGCCAGACGCCGGCATCGAGCATGCCGCGATGGAAGCGCCCGAACTGTTCTGTGCTGCACGTTGCCGCCGTCTCCCAGTTCGTGACTTTCTTGTCGGTAAAGAAGAACGTAAACATGGACCCCACGCGGTTTACAGTCATCGGAATGCCCGATTCGCGGGCGGCTTCGAGAACGCCGTTCGTCAGCATCGCGGAGAGCTTCTCCAGCCGTCCGTAGATTTCTTCGCGATTGTCAGCGAGGGCGGAGAGCATTGCGAGTCCGGCGGCCATCGCCAGCGGATTACCACTCAACGTGCCGGCCTGGTACATAGGCCCGAGCGGCGCGACCATGTTCATGATCTCCGCCGGCCCGCCGTAGGCGCCCACCGGCAGTCCGCCGCCGATCACCTTGCCGAGCGTCGTCAGATCAGGTTTGATCTTGTAGAGCTCCTGCGCTCCGCCGTAGCTCACGCGGAAGCCCGTCATGACTTCGTCGAAGATCAGCACGGTGCCTTCACGCTTGGTGACGTCGCGCAGGAATTGCAGGTAGCCGGCACTCGGCGGCACGCAACCCATGTTGCCCACCACCGGCTCCACGATAACGCACGCAATCTGCCCCTTGAGCTTGTCGAAAGCTTCCTCGACTGCCTTCGTATCGTTATAGGGCAGTGCCAGCGTGAACTTTGCGAACTCCTCCGGCACGCCTGCCGAGCCCGGAATGCCAAGCGTCGCCACGCCTGAGCCGGCCTTGACCAGCAAGGCATCGGTATGGCCGTGGTAACAGCCTTCGAACTTCACCACGTACTTGCGATTCGTGTACGCGCGCGCCAGGCGGATTGCCGACATCGTCGCTTCCGTCCCGGAGCTTACGAACCGTATCTTCTCGATGGAAGGCACGGCATGCACCACGGCCTCGGCCAGATCGGCCTCTGTCGGCGTGGAAGCGCCAAAGCTCGTGCCCTTGCGAGCGGCGGCCACAACGGCTTCCACCACTTCCGCCCGAGCGTGGCCTAGGAGTAGTGGCCCCCACGAGCCAACGTAGTCAATGTAGGCGTTGCCATCGGCGTCGTACACGTGCGAGCCCTCGCCGCGTACCAGAAATGGCGGGTCGCCGCCAACGGCGCGGAAGGCTCGTACTGGCGAGTTCACTCCGCCGGGAATGTACTGTTCAGCTCTCTTCTGTAGTTCGCGGGAGATTTCAAGTTTGCGGGCCATCTGTGATCCTTGCCGTGCACGCCTTCGTATTCCACGCGCCTGCTGCGACGGGGTATTGGAGGCGGCGAATCTATGGAACGATCCACTATAGCAACAGCGAGTCGAAATTCACTGTCGTCCTGAGTGAGGAGGTCAACCCGAGTCGAAGAAGCCCTACTGCGCCTCTGCCTTTCGGTTCCACAGATCTGGGCGTAATAAAGGGGATCCCTCGACTCCGCGGCTCCTTCGCTGCGCGCAGGAGGACAACAACAATTTGCAGATCGTCATTGCCAGCCCGCTCAAGATTCCCTCCCATGCTGGCTGTTTCCGGGCTGATAGAATGAAAAAGCAATGGTTCTCCCCTTCGTTCGCGAAATCTTCGCGGACGCCGAAAATTCCACAGCTTTCTCGCGTGCCGCCACCCATCTGAAGTCCGGCACGGGGCGTATTCGTCTGTCTGGACTCACCCCGACGGCGAAGGCCTTGTGTTACGCGCTGCTGTACCGCGCCATCGGACGGCCGCTGATCCTGCTTGTAACGGACAATCGCTCGGCAGAGGAGTTGCTGCCCGTGGTCCAGGGTTTCTGTGAACTTACAGGCGCCGCTCACCCCGACTCGGTTGCTTACCTTCCGGCACGCGACGTGCTTCCTTTCGAAAACCTGTCCCCTCACCCGGAAATTCAGGAAGCTCGCGCACAGGCTCTGTGGCGCATTGCGACCTCCAGCGTTTCAATCGTCATCGTGCCGTTTGCATCGTCGGCCGTGCGCTTGCGCGAGCCTGAATTCTACAACTCGCTTGCACGTGTCGTGCGCAAGGGCGACACCCTCGATGTCGACGACCTGCTTACGCATCTGAACACCGTTGGCTACGCCTCGGCGGACATGGTCGAGATGCCCGGCGAGTACGCCCTGCGCGGCGGCATTCTGGACGTCTACCCTCCAGAAGCAGATCGCCCACTTCGGATGGAGCTTTTCGGGGATGAGGTCGAGTCCATTCGCAAGTTCGATCCCGGCACGCAACGCTCATCAACGGAAGGCGATGAAGCGGTACTGCTGCCCCTCACGGAAACGCCAGTCACGGAAGAGATACTTGGGGCTATCCATGCGCGCCTTTCCGGACGCCGCATCGAAGGCGACGAGCAGGCCGTGCAAGAAGCTGTGCGCAGCGGCGGCGTAACCGTCTTCCCCGGATGGGAGTTCTTTTCCCCTGTGGCCGCTCGGGAGCAGTGCACGATCTTCGATCTGCTTCCCGCTTCGCCTGTGCTCATCGACGAGCCTGAGCTCATCCATCGCGATTTTGACGCCTGGTGGGATCGCGTCAACTCTGCCCACGAGCGCAGCGGCATCGGCAAGCTCATCCGTCCTGAGGATATCTATCTCACTCCGGAAGCGTGGCGAGCGCGTGTCGAGCAGATTCCCGGCGCGGAGGTTGAGCAACTCGGCATAATCAGTTCGTCGGATGGCGAGCACGTTGTCTTCTCGTCGCAACCGACGACGCGTTTCCATGGGTCGGTTCCGGCCGCGGCCGAGGAGATCCGCAAACTCACGGCCGCAGGCAAACGAGTGCTGTTCAGCGCCGGTTCGACCGGCGAGCTTGAACGCCTGTCAGACATCTTTGCCGAGTACAAACTGCCGTACCGTCTCGGCAGCCGTACCGGTCGTGGCGGTGAAACGTACGCAGGCGAAGCCGGCTACTTCGCCGAGGACTTCTCGGCAACCACGCTCGCCAAGGCCTTCGTGCCCGATGGCGTGGTGCTGCCCGACTCCGCGCTCGTCATCTACGGCACGCGCGACCTCTTCGACGAATCCGAGACGGTCGCTTATCGCCCGCTCAAGCAGAAGTCGAAGACCTCTGCGTTTCTCTCGGACTTCCGCGACCTCGCCGTCGGCGACTACGTCGTGCACGTAGAGCATGGCATTGGCCAGTATCAAGGTCTTCGAGAAATCGCGCAGGCAGATGGCAGCAAGGCCGAGTTCATGATTCTGGAGTACGCGGAAGGCGCTCGACTTTATGTCCCGCTCACGCGGCTCGACCTGGTGCAGAAGTATCGCTCGCAAGAGGGCGCCAGGCCAGTACTCAACCGTCTTGGCACGCAGCAGTGGGACAAAACCAAGGCGCGCGTCAAGAAGGCCATGCAGGACATGGCCGACGAACTCCTGAAGCTCTATGCCCAGCGCAAGACCGCCGAGGGACACGCATACCCTGGCGACACCGAATGGCAGCGCGAATTCGAAGATGCATTCGAATACAACGAAACGGACGATCAGCTCTCGGCCATCACCGATATCAAGCGAGACATGGAATCCACGCAACCGATGGATCGCCTGCTCTGCGGCGACGTCGGTTACGGGAAGACGGAAGTTGCGATGCGCTCGGCATTCAAGGCCATCAGCGACAATCGCCAGGTCGCCGTGCTGGCTCCGACAACTGTCCTGGCATTCCAGCATTACGAAACATTCAAGCGCCGCTTCGCCGCCTTCCCGCTCACCATAGAGATGATCAGCCGCTTCCGCACTCCGAAGCAGCAGAAGGAGATCATTGAGAAAGTTGAACAGGGCAAGGTGGACATCCTTATCGGCACGCACCGCGTGCTCTCCAAGGACATCACCTTCCACAATCTGGGCCTGGTCGTGGTTGACGAAGAGCAGCGCTTCGGCGTGCGCCACAAAGAGCGGCTCAAGCAATTGAAGAAGGAAGTGGACGTGCTCACGATGTCGGCGACGCCAATACCGCGCACGCTGCACATGTCGCTTGTCGGGCTTCGCGACATGAGCGTCATCGAGACTCCGCCCAAGGATCGCATGGCCATCCAGACCGTGGTGGCCGCGTGGGATGAAAAGCTCATCAGGTCCGCGATCGAGCAGGAGCTTGAGCGCGGCGGCCAAGTGTACTTCGTCCATAATCGCGTTGAAACGATTTACGAGATCGCGGCGAAGCTTCGCGAACTTGTGCCCAGCGCGCGAGTGCTCGTAGGGCACGGGCAACTCTCGGAAGGCGAACTCGAGAAGGTCATGTTGGGCTTCATGCGTCACGAAGCCGACATTCTCGTGGCGACCACGATCATCGAGAACGGACTCGATATTCCGCTGTGCAACACCATCATCATCAATCGCGCAGACCGCCACGGCCTCTCGGAGCTATACCAGTTGCGCGGACGCGTCGGGCGCTCGAACCGCCGTGCCTACGCCTATCTGCTTATCCCTGCCGATCGCGACCTCACGGACCTTGCACGCCGCCGGTTGGCTGCGCTTAAGGAGTTCAGCGACCTCGGCGCGGGTTTCAAGATCGCTGCGCTCGACCTCGAACTTCGCGGCGCAGGCAATCTGCTCGGCGGACAACAGAGCGGACACATCGAGGCCATCGGCTTTGAACTCTATACACAGATGCTCGAACGCACCGTGCGCGAAATCAAGGGCGAGCAGGCACCCGACGAAGTCGAGACGCAACTCAACCTTGGCCTGAACATTCGCATACCCGCCGAGTACATCCCGCAGGAAAACCAGCGCCTGCGCATGTACAAGCGCATCGCGGGCATCGAGAACGAAACTCAACTGGCCGACGTCGCTTCCGAAATGCAGGACCGGTACGGCCCGCAACCCGCGCCGGTACAAAATCTGCTGGAATACGCCGCGCTCAAGTTGCTCTGCGAACGCGTTGGGGTCGCCGCCATCGAACGCCGCCGCGATCTCGTCAGCATCAAGTTCACGGAAAAGGCGGAAGTGGACCCGGGCAAGCTGGCGCAGTTCGTCGCCGCAAGCCGCGGTTCGCAGTTCACGCCACAGGGCGTGCTTAAGTTCACGGTGAAGTCCAACCGGCCGGATGAGATTCTTGCGGCTCTGAAGCAGGTGTTGGAGCAACTTGCCGGTGAAGGCGTAGCGTCGGCGCCCTTTCCGGCTTGACGGACTTGCATCAGCGACGGCGATTCGCCGCCTAAGGCTCGACTCAGGACATCGCTCTGGTAAGCGGATGGCATTACCTTGCAAACCGATGCAGGGTACTACTTGCATCCAAGCTATTCAGCGCTGTGAAGCAAACGACTGAACTGAGGTTAGATCGATGCGCTCTTTCATCATCGCCACTCTCTTGGTGTTCATGGCTGCCCCAACGTTAGCGCAGCAGAAACCTGGCCCCGACGCGCAACTCCAGCAAGTCGCTGATGAATTCATGCGGAGCTTTTTCCGCTTCACGCCGAGCGCAGGAACGCGGGCGGGGGTTCACCAGTACGACATGGAGATGGAAGACTTTTCGCGCCAACGCATACTGCGACAGATTGACGAGTACAAGCAATTGCTGGCGCGCTTCGAGCAGTTGCCTGCTAAGGGCCTCTCGCCCGTGGCAGCCGCCGATCGGGAGATGATGATTGCGCGAACCCATGCAGCCATCTTCGACCTGGAGACGCATCCGTGGTGGCAGATCGATCCGGACCGCTACTCCGCCGTGGCCACCGACAGCGCGTTCGTGCTCATGGGGCGCAACTTCGCCCCGAAGGCCGAACGCCTTGCGGCACTCGTCGCACGCGAGCGCCAGATGCCGAAGATCTTTGCCGAAGCGCGCGCGAACCTGAAAAACCCGCCGCGGATCTACACCGAGATCGCCATCGAGCAACTGCCCGGCATCGTCAACTTCTTCGAGAAGGACGTTCCCGCCGCATTCGCCGACGTGACGGACGCAAAACTCCAGTCAGAGTTCCGCGTTGCCAACCAGCAGGTCGTGCAGGCGCTCAATGGTTATCTCGAGTTTCTCAAGGCAAACCTGCTGCCGCGCTCGAAGGGCAACTTCCGCCTGGGCGCGGACAAATATCGCAAGAAGTTGCTTTACGAGGAGATTGTAGACACACCGCTCAATCGTCTGTTGCAGATCGGTTACGACGACTTGCTGCGCAATCAGCAACTCGCAAAGGAAACTGCCGCGCGCATCGATCCGTCCAAGACGCCGCAACAGGTACTCGCTGCGCTTGAATCGGAGCATCCGGCGCCCGACCAGTTGCTCAAGACCTTCAGCGACCGGCTCGCTGGCTTGCGCTCGTACATTGGTGAGAAACACATCATGACCACGCCGGCAGACACCATGCCCATCGTGGAGGAGACGCCCGCTTTTATGCGCGCCCTTACCTTCGCCTCCATGGACACGCCCGGCCCGTTCGAGAAACGCGCTCGCGAGGCTTTCTTCAATGTGACGCTTCCGGAAAAGAACTGGACGCCGCAGCAGATTGAGGAACATATGGCCGTTTTCAACTATGGCGTCATCACAAGCACGGCTATTCATGAAGCGTTTCCGGGCCACTACGAACAGTACCTTTGGAACGCGCGCGTGCCGTCGAAGATCCGCCAATTTCTCTCGCTCGACCTCAGCACAACGGGCGCGCACTTTTCCGGTACAAACGTGGAAGGCTGGGCACACTACACAGAGCAGATGATGCTGGACGAAGGGTATGGCCGCACCTCAACTCTGCCCGAAGCCGACGATAAGCAATTCCAGAAGCTGCGCCTCGGACAGCTACAGGACGCGCTGCTCCGGAACGCTCGCTACGTGGCCGCCATCGAGATGCACACCGGCCAGATGACCTACGACCAGGCCGTTGAGTTCTTCGTGAAGGAAGGCTATCAACCGCGCGCAAGCGCCGTGCGTGAAGCCAGGCGCGGCACCTCTGATCCCACGTACCTCATGTACACACTTGGCAAGCTCGAGATCATCAAGCTCCGCGAAGACTACAAGAAACAGCGTGGCGCCAAGTTCAGCCTTCAGGAGTTCCACGATCAGCTCATGGAGCAGGGTGTCGCGCCCCTCAAGTTGATTCGCAAGTCAATGCTCGGCGACAACTCGCCCACGCTTTAGCATCAGCCGAAAGGCGCATTTGAAGGGAGAGCACGCCCGAGCAGCATCTCAGAGTTGTCAGCCTGCCATTCTGGGTGTTGAATAACTGCTTTGATCACTGAACTGCTCGGGCTTGAGCTGTTCTAATCGGAACCGCACTAGAACTTAAGGAAGACATAACGCCTTTATGTCAATGCGCGTACGCAAAGCAGTTTTTCCCGCAGCCGGACTCGGCACCCGCTTCCTTCCCGCAACCAAGGCGCAGCCCAAAGAGATGCTGCCGCTTGTCGATAAGCCGATCATCCAGTACGGCGTCGAAGAAGCCATGGCCTCTGGCTGCGACCAGATTCTCATCATTACCGGTCGCGGCAAGAATGCAATCGAAGATCATTTCGATGTCAGTTACGAACTCGAGAAGATGCTGGAAGAGCGCGGCAAAACGGATCTGCTCACCATCGTGCGGCAAATTTCCGACATGGTGCACGTAGCCTACGTGCGCCAGAAAGAGGCGCTCGGCCTCGGACATGCCGTCCTCATGGCGAAAGAGTTGGTGGGCAACGAACCCTTCGCCGTCCTCCTTGCTGATGACGTCGTGGACTCCGAAGTGCCATGCCTTAAGCAGATGGTGGACATCTTCAACCAGACGCAATCGTCTGTCATCGCGACGCAGATCGTTGATGGAAAGGCAATATCAGCTTACGGCGTGCTCGATGTCGAACCGGTGAATGGAACACCCTGGGACGGCCGCCTCTATGAAGTGAAGAACCTTGTAGAGAAGCCAAAGGCGGAAGAAGCGCCCTCGAACCTCGCTATCATCGGACGCTATGTGCTTACGCCCGGCGTATTCGGCGCGCTCGAACGAACGCCGCTCGGGGCCGGAGGGGAACTGCAACTCACGGACGGCCTTCGCGAGCTGCTGAAGACAGAAAAGATTTACGGCTACACCTTCGAAGGTAAGCGCCATGACACGGGCGACAAGCTTGGGTTCTTGAAGGCGACCGTCGAGTTTGCGCTCAAGCGCCCCGACCTTGGTGGCCCACTCCGAACTTGGCTCAAGGATCTAAAACTCTAAATCAGCACTGCATTCCTCAACCCGTTCGGGCCACCACGTTCCCTCGTGGTGGCCCTTCAGCTCTGGATTCGGAATAAGATGTGAGAGTTCGGGCGGGTGTGTTGTGAAGACAATCGCCTCTATTCTTCTTCTCGCTGTCGTTCTCGGCGCTTCAAGCTGCGATGGCGTATTTGTCGGCGGCTTCACGTCGGCCAATTCCCGTGTGGGCTTTGCGACAGGCTCCGTCAGCATCGTCCGCCTCACGGTCATCGATGGCCACACGGATATCACTTTCGTTACGCTGATCAATGCTGGTACTGCAAGGGATTTCAACTTCTGCGGCGACATCAGCAATCAATTTTTGCTGAACTCATTCGTCAATGTGAACTTCGTCCCCGGCACAACGTGTGACAGCCACGTGGTTGTAGTCGTCGTTTGATCTACGACTATCTGATCTACGATCAAAGGCGGCGTCCGCGCCTGTGACAGCTTGGTGTTGAATGCGCTAAACGCAATCTATCCACGCGTAGAAAACAGAGGTGTCAGCCTGAGCGAAGTGAAGGATCTGCTTTTGCGCCTCTGGTAAATTGGTGCCAATTACTTCTTGACCTGTCTATCGCTGTAGGGTTCAAAGTAAGTGTCCTCCGATGCTTACGGTCTCACAACTCGCTCGAAGCTGCGGACTCAGCCGAACCACGGTTCTGTACTACGAGTCCATAGGGCTTCTTGTCCCTGCCTTCCGCTCCAACGGCAACTACCGCAAATATTCCGAAAGAGAACTCGAACGTTTGCGGCAGATTTGCGCGTATCGGAATGCGGGACTGAAACTGGATGACATCCGCACGCTCCTTGACTCCCATATCAACGACGCGTCGGCGGTCCTCAAGCGGCGGTTGGTCGAGTTGGACAAGGAGATTGAGGCACTTCGGGAACATCAAACAGCGATTCTTCGGCTCTTGAAAGCCGACGAGTCTCTATGGAGGACAGACGTGATCACAAAAGAAAAGTGGGTATCCATTATGCGTGCCGCCGGATTCAGCGACGACGATATGCATCGCTGGCATGTGCAGTTTGAGCAGAACGCACCGGAGGAACACCAGGAGTTCCTGGAGTACCTCCACATTCCCGTAGATGAAATCCGCTCAATCCGCGAATGGAGTCGAGGGCAGAAGGCGGACGTTAGACGCTAGACCCAGAAGGCGGACGGCAGACTTCAGACGACAGAGGGCGGACTTCAGACGGGAGTCTAAGATACGCAAATCCGAAGAGGTGAGATGGCGGATTTGGAATCTTACTTCGGAATGCCCGTCGTCCTCCGATGTCGCAGGTCAGGTTGTGCCAACGTCACCGCCGATGCGCAGCATTTGCCGTCAGCGCCTGCCGTCTTGGTTGTGATTTGTCTGCCGTCTTTCTCTGAGGTCTTGCGCTGCCGTCCGAGGTCTGCCGTCCGCCGTCCGCTTGTCGTAACATACTGGTATGTCGTCTGAGCCCATCACTATTTCTGAGGAACTACGCCACAAGCAGCTTCGGCTTTACGAGCACCTGCGCTCGCTTGGTCGCCTACTGGTCGCCTATTCCGGCGGGGTGGACTCAGCCTACCTCGCGTGGGCAGCTCGGCAGGCGCTCGGCGACGCCATGCTCGCAGTCATTGCCGACTCGCCCAGCCTGGCGCGGACGCAGTTGCGCGAAGCGCTCGCATTCGCCGAAGAGGTGAACTTTCCCGTACAGGTCATCGCCACTGCGGAGATGGACCGGCCAGACTACGTACGCAACGACGGTCGCCGCTGCTTCCACTGCAAGGACGAGCTGTTCGGCGTAATGGAGCAATACAGGGATTCGAACAGATTCAACTCCGTCGCCTATGGGGTAAACGTTGACGACCAGGGCGATTACCGTCCTGGCCAGCAGGCTGCCCGGGAACACGGAGTCTCCGCCCCTTTGCTTGAGGCTGGGTTGACGAAGGGAGACATACGCGCGCTTGCCCGCGCCGCCTCCCTCAGCGTCTGGGACAAACCTGCCGCCGCCTGCTTATCGTCCCGCATAGAGTACGGGCGATCTGTCACTCCTGAAGCCTTATTGCAGGTTGAGCATGGAGAAGACGCGCTGCGCTCCCTCGGCTTCCGGCAGTTCCGCGTGCGACACCACGGTGACATCGTCCGCATAGAAATAGCGCCCGATGAACTTCCACGCGCCCTCTCCCCCGAAATGGCCGCCGAGTTCACCCGTATTTTCAAGTCTCTTGGATTCAAGTTCGTCACGCTCGATTTGGAAGGCTTCCGGTCCGGATCGATGAACGCGCTATTGCCAATCGAAACGATCTCCAGCGTCCGGCGCTCGGAGCCCTGAACAGGCCCTTAAATCCTGTCCCGCAGAACGCCGGCGTGAGATAATCAACAGTCCATGTCTCTCCACTTCAGGCGGTTTGCAGTGTTTATGTTACGGCGTTTGTTTGTGTTGGTGGCTCTACTCTGTCTGGGCTGCTCGGCGCAGTCGTCCGCGCCTGAGCTTGACCGGCGGATCGAGAAGCAGGTTCGGGCCAGTTTCAGAATTCCGGCTTACGTGAAGGTACAGGTGAGCCCTCGCAAGGCGAGCGAGTTCCCTAATTACGACGCCGTGAACCTTGACTTCATTAGCGGCGAGCAGAAGCAGACGCATGAGTTCCTGATATCGAAAGACGGCAAGACCCTGATCTCCATGACCAAGCTCGATCTCACCAAAGATCCTTACGCCGAAGTCATGGAGAAGATCGACATTAAGGGCCGCCCGTGGCGTGGAGCCAAAGACGCCAAAGTGGTCGCCGTTGTGTACGACGACTTCCAGTGCCCGTTCTGCACGCGCATGCACGCCACGATCTTTAACGATGTCATGAAGACCTATGGCGACCGCGTGAAAGTGGTTTATAAAGATTACCCGCTGTTTGAGATTCATCCCTGGGCTGGGCGCGCCGCCATCAACTCGACATGCCTTGCGCAGCAGAACAACGGCGCATACTGGGATTTGGCTGATTACCTCCACTACAATGGCAAGGCCGTCAGCGGCGACAAGCGCCCGATGGAAAACCAGTTTGCCGAACTTGATCGCATCACCATGGAATTCGGCAAGAAGCACAGCGTTGACCTTGCGAAGCTCCAGCAGTGTGTGAAGGAACAGCCCAGCGAAGCGCTCCAGGCGTCGGTTAAGGAAGCCGAGAGCGTTGGAGTGAACGCGACGCCTGCCATCTTCGTAAATGGGATCAAGCTTGATGGCGCAGTTCCAGCGCCGGAACTGAAGGCTGTCATCGATCAGGCATTGCGCGATGTCGGCGAGCAAGCGCCTGCGGCCAGCATGGCCGCACCTGCCGCCGGGAAGTAACTGCGGGTATCTCCGTGCCGACCAGGAGGCGCGTGACGAGCCAACATAATCTAGGGTCTGTGGGAGGATCCACTTTGAGATGCACTGCTAAATCCGTACGTGTCGCCACTTCAGGTTCGCTGCTCTTCGCTGCTGTCGCAATGTTCAGCCTGCTTGGCTGCCCCGGCAAACAGGGTGGCGATGAAGTACTCGCACGCGTTAATGGACGCAAGATCACGCGAACGGAAGTCGATAAGTACTATCGCAACCAGACGGAAGGCTCGCCACAGCAGCCCTCGGAGGAACAGTCGCAGAGCCTGCGGCTCAGCATCCTGCGCGAACTTATCGATAATGAAGTCCTGATGCAGCGCGCCGAAAAGCTCGGGCTGCTTGCCACCGACGAAGAGGTCGAGAGCAAGCTGAACGAGATTAAGGCGCCCTACACCAAGGAAGAATTCGACAAGCGCCTCAAAGAGCGCAACATCTCCACCGAGGACTTCAAGCGCGACCTTCGCCGCTCCATCACCGTGGACAAGGTGCTGAACAAGGAAATCACGTCGAAGATCAACATCAGCGACGGCGATATCTCTTCGTACTACAACCAGCACAAGGCCGAGTTCAACCTGATAGAGCCGCAGTACCATCTGGCCCAGATCCTGGTAACGAGCCAGCCCAACCCGCAGGTCCGCAATCTTAAGAACGACAAGGCGCAGAACGAAGCCGAGGCCCGCAAGAAGATCCAGATGATCGTGAATCGCCTCGACAGCGGCGAGGATTTCGGGTCGGTCGCGATGAACTACAGCGAGCAGCCGGAGACGTCAGCCAATGGCGGCGATCTTGGTTTCGTCCCTGAGTCGTCCATGAAGGGCGACAAGCAGGCGTTCGAAGCCATTTCGCGGCTCAAGCCCGGCCAGTACACGGCCGCGCTCGCTGCAACCGAGCCGCAAAGCGGAAAGATTTATGGGTATCGCGTCATTCGCTTGCTTTCCAAAGAACCCGCGGGACAGCGCGAGATCAACGACCCGCGCGTTCAGCAGGCTATCCGCGAACAGCTTCGAGACCGGCGCGAGCAGTTGCTGAAAGCTGCGTACTACGAGTCGCTGCACAACAATGCTTCGATCGACAACTACCTCGCCGACGTCATTCTGAAGAACTCGGCGTCGAAGTAGTTCGTACCGAACACGTCACTGACAACAAAACCGCTCCGGCAACGGAGCGGTTTTGTTTTGCATTCTACGGTTTTATATACAAGAGAGCGAGCGAAAGCGAGGTTATTCCACGATGGCCAGCCCGTCTCCAGAATTTACGTTCGCGCCCTCTGCCACCATGATCTTTTGAACGATGCCCGTTTTCGGCGACTTCAACTCGTTCTGCATTTTCATCGCTTCCACAACGATCAAGCCTTGCCCGACCCTGACCTCGTCCTTCTCAGCGACTAGGATTCGAACCACCTTGCCTGGCATCGGCGCGAGCAGTTTCTGCGGACCTTCCCCCACGCCGGCGGCGGCACGGCGGCTTCGCAGCGAACGCGGATCGTGCACCTCGGCCGCATAGCGCGCCGATCCTACTATCATATGTATCTCGCCGGTGAGCGAGCGTTCGCGTTTTATCTCGTAAGCCTTCCCGCCAAGGATGACCGACAGAACGTCACGTGCCGTGAGAGCTGCATCCACTTCGAGCTCACGCTCATCGACCCGGCACAACCACGTGCTCTCGCCTTTCTCCAGTTGCACCCGATGCGTAACTCCATCGATTACGACGTCGTAGGTCATCCATGTGCTCCTAATGCTAAACGCCGCGCATAGCTTCGACACGCCCCGTACGCTTCCAACCGGACGAATCCGCGGGCCGCTGTCCGTTGACAGATGCGCCGGGGGCACCGGCATTCACGGTTCGCCGGTCGTCGGGCGCGGACGCCGCGAAGATAGCTGCCGCTACTGCTGCAATCTGAACTTCCTCATCGTGCGCATCCAACTGCGGAACAGGCTCCTTCAACAGGCGGTCGAGAAATCCTGTATTTACCTTCCCCGCACGGAACTCCGGATCGCCCAGAATGCGCGGGAATAGAGAAATGTTGGTCTTGATCCCGCCGACAAAATACTCGATCAGGGCGCGTTGCAGCCGCGCGATTGCCTCTTCACGAGAGGATGCGTAGCCGATCAGCTTCGCGAGGAGCGGATCGTATTCAACCGGCACGTTCCACCCTTCATACATCCCGCTATCGCGCCGTATGCCCGGTCCCGACGGTGAAATGAGCCGCGTGATGCGCCCAGGCGAAGGAAAGAAATTGTTGTCCGGGTCCTCCGCATACACGCGACACTCGATTGCATGGCCGCGCAGCTTGACGTCCTCCTGCGTAAACGGGAGTGGCTCGCCGGCCGCGATTCGAATTTGGAGATGAACAAGATCCAGACCCGTCACAAGTTCCGTGACCGGATGCTCAACTTGCAAGCGCGTATTCATCTCCAGGAAGTAGAAATTCTTTTGTTCGTCGACCAGGAACTCGACCGTGCCTGCATTCGTGTAGTTGGACGCCCGCGCCACTCGAAGGGCCACTTCGCCCATGCGCCGCCGCATATCGGGGTCTACGATCGGCGAAGGACACTCCTCCAGGACTTTTTGGTGACGCCGCTGGACAGAGCACTCGCGCTCTCCCAGATACACGGTATTGCCGTGCTCGTCGGCGAGCACCTGCATCTCGATGTGCCTTGGGTTCTCGATATACTTCTCGATATAAACTTCGTTGTCACCAAAGGCGCGCTGCGCTTCGCTCCGCGCTCCGTCCAGTGCCGAGCGCAACTCCCCTAGCGAGTGCACCAGTCTCATGCCTTTTCCGCCACCGCCTGCGGCAGCCTTCAACATCACCGGGTAGCCGATCTGTTCGGCCAACCGCTCCGCCTGTTCGAATGAGTCGAGGCCTTTCTCCGAGCCGGGAACAAACGGTACGCCGGCCTTTTTCATTGCCTGGCGCGCGCGGGTCTTCGAGCCCATCATCTCCATCGCGGCCGCGCTCGGACCGATAAACTTGATCCCCGCCTCCGCGCATGACGCCGCGAACCGTGGATTTTCCGAAAGAAATCCATAGCCAGGATGAATGGCCTGCGCGCCGCTGCGCCGCGCGACATCGAGAATTTTGGAGATATTCAGGTAGGAGTCGCTCGCCTGCGCCGGGCCGAGGTGATAAGCATGGTCCGCTTTGCGAACCGCAAGCGAGCGCCGGTCAACGTCCGAAAACACGACGACCGACTCGATGCCCATCTCGCGACAAGCACGGACTACACGCACGGCGATCTCACCGCGGTTGGCGATCAGAATTCTGCTGAACATGACGGCGATCCCCAGTACCCCACGAACAGGCGATTCCGTGCACCCGGCTTAAACAATCGGGAAGCTGATTAGGATGGTAACAAGGAGTGCGATTCTAATCCAGAGCGCCGTCCACAAGCCTACGGGACATCAATGCGCGGCCGCCGCCAAAAACGAGAGCCCCTCTGCCGAGGGGCTCTGTTCTGAGGAGGTACATCTTACGGACGAGGGGTGGCTCGCTCGTTGACTGTGTCTTTCGCAGCGCAGCCTTGCGGTTGCGCGACTCGCCAAAGCGCTCACGCAGGAGCGCAACTGGTGTTACTGCGACTGCTCCATCACGATGCCGCTGGCACCTTGCTTTTCAGCCTTGGCTTTCTTGGTCGCCATGGTCTTGTCAACCCACTCATCTGCCGTCTTCTTGTCGGCGGCGCGGGCGGACGGATCATCGCACTCGTAGTCTGCGCGCTCGCGGTACATCAGGTTCATGTACGCCATCGCGTCGTCATAATCCGGGCGCAACTGAAGAGCCTTTTCCAGAGCCTGGATGCCTTCGTCGACCTTGGCCTGGTTCTTGTCCCTAAGCAGGGCGCAAACCTTCTTATCTTTCAGGTCGTCTGTCGGTGACAGACCCAGCTTTGCACGTTCTTCCATGCGCGGCGCGTAGGTCTGCGTCCAGTCGATAACGCCGATGGAGTAATACGCTTCCGGATCGTTCGGATCCAGTTCTGTCACTTTGCGGTTGTACTCCTTCGCTTCCTCCAACTTCTTCATGTTGAAGTACAGCGAGGCGATACCTTTCAGGCTACCGACCTGTGCCTCACGCGCGGGGCTCTGGTCAAGAACCTTCTTGAACTCGTCGATAGCGGACAGCGCGAAGCGGTTGTTCTCTTCCGTGTCGGCACCGGGGATGTATTGCTGGGCATAGGCCGTCGCGAGGTAGAGACGAGCATTGATCAGGGTCGGATCGTATGCAACAGCATTCTTGAAGTGCTCGATCGCCTCTTCGTAACGGGCGTTCTTATAAGACTGGACGCCTTTGTTCAACTGGTCGCGCGCTTTCAGCTTGGTACAACCAGACGCCCCAAGCAGCGCCATCAGGACCACAAGGCCAACCAGCACTCGTACGCTTCTGCTCATGAGAAATCACCTTCCGTTACAAATTCCGGGTCAGTTCGCCCGCAGCTCAGGCGCCTCTACACACCGCTGGCGACTGCTCTTTACTCAGGGATTGCCGCGGCTCGGCCCGATGCCGCGGCGCAACCGGTCCCGACCCGCACCAACGCGGACAGGCCCGGAGTGCGCGCGACTACTGCCCTGCTTCGATCCTGGCCGTGATCAGACCAACCTTGTCAACGCCCGCCGCGTGCCCCTTATCGATTACCTGGGCAACGTCAGCGAACGGCAGATCCGTATCCGCCTTGACAAACATGACCTTCTCGGCGCGCGTCTTGAAGATGTCAGCGAGCTTGCCCTGTATGTCTTCCCACGTCGCGTCGTCCTGGTTGATCTTGAGCGCCGGACGATCGCCCGACGACTTCAAGACCTGCACCACGATCGTGCGGTCGCCCTGCGGAGGCGGTGCATTCTGGTTCTTCGGCGGCTGAGGTACCAGCGCGTCAAGACCCTTCGGCGTCAGTGGCGTAATGACCATGAAGATGATCAGCAGCACCAGCAGAACGTCGATCAAAGGGGTTACGTTGATATCTGCGGAGGGACCACCCTTCCCTCCTCCAACATTCATAGACATAGTAAAAGCCTCTCTACTGCGCAGCGCCGCCGGTAGCACCGGTCGGCGGAGGAGCCATCATGCCCGACTTTCGCTGTTCGGTCAGAAGACCTAGCGTGTCCACACCTGCTGAGCGGACGTTGTCAACGACCTCTACAACTGCACCGTATTTGGCGCGCGCATCGGCCTTGATAAACACCCGCTTGTCGGTCATCGTACCAATCTTGTCTTTGACCTTGGCGGTGAGCTGGTCTGCAGCAATCTTGTCCGACCCGAAGAAGATCGTGCCGTCCTTCATAACTGCAATCAGCAGTGAGTCTTCTTTGTCCGCGTCGGGCATCTGTACCGGATTGTCGGTCTTCGCCAGATCCACGCTGACGCCCTTTTGGAGCATTGGCGTGATGACCATGAAGATGATGAGTAGCACGAGCATCACGTCGACCATCGGTGTTACGTTGATGTCCGAGCTGACGTCTCCTCCGCCCCTCTTCTTGTCGCTTTTTGCCATTACTTCTCTCCCAACAAGACGATCACGTTACCGGCGAACGTTGCGACGCTTCAAGAAATAGTCGATCAACTCGCTCGAGCTGTTGTCCATTTCCACGTCAAACGCTTCTACGCGGTTGGTGAAATAGTTGAACATCCAAACGGCCGGGATAGCCACGAACAGACCGATAGCGGTCGTTACGAGGGCTTCCGAAATACCACCGGCGACGGCGCCAAGGCCGGTCGTCTTAGCGTTCGAGATGCTCTGGAAGGCGTTCAGAATGCCGACCACGGTACCGAACAGACCCACGAACGGAGCCGTGGAACCGATCGTTGCCAGGCCGCCCAGGCCGCGCTTCAGCTCGGCGTGAACAATGGCTTCGGCACGCTCGAGGGCGCGCTTGCTGGCTTCAACCTGCTCGCCAGGGATTTCCGTCGATTCGCCGTGAGCCTTGAATTCCTGAAGGCCAGCGGTGACGACCTTCGCCAGATGGCTCTTCTTGTTGCGTTCGGCGACCTTGATCGCTTCATCGATCTTGCCTTCGCGCAGGGCACCGGCAACGGCCGGAGCGAACGTGCGCGACTGCTTGCGGGCGGCGCTGTACGCCATCGCGCGATCAATCATGACGCCAATCGACCAGCCGGACATGATGAACAGGACGATGACGACGATGCGGGCCAGCCAGCCCATCTGCTTCCACAGGGAAATTGGATCCCAGCCTACCTGGGCTTCCTGGAACATCCAGAGAGCAACGGTGTGAGCGTTGCCATAAACGACGGTTGCAAGGTTAGCGAAAAGCATGAGTTGATTTTCCTCCTCAGAACTCTATCCAAACTTTTTACGAGAGTGACTCTCGCCTACATCACATTCGAAATGCGCCAGCACTTGGGAAGGTCTCGCCTCGCGGCATTTTCCGGTCCGGTGCGGAGCGGCTATCGTTGAGCACCGCTTGCAAAAGCAAACTCGCGGTAGCCCGGGTTTAACCGCCAGCGAGCGTGAAGTTCACAGTTACCTGCGTCTCCACCTCAACCGGGGAGCCGTTCAGATAGTAGGGCTTGTAACGCCACTGCTTCACAGCATCGATCGCTGCGGGCGTCAGCATAGGATGCCCAGACACTGCACGGAGGTTTTGAATGCTGCCGTCTTTGCTGATGAGAGCCTGGAGCACCACCGATCCCTGAATCCGGGCCTGACGCGCCAGTGGCGGATACGTCGGCGTGATCTTGTGGATCAGCAAACCTTCCGAAACGCCCTGCGAAACGCGGACGCGCTCCGGAGCCGCAATCTTGGGGACGGCAACGGGCGTTGTTGACGAGATGATACCGCCGATCACGCCACCCAACTGGCCACCCGGGACACCACCCGGGACACCGCCAACGACACCGCCCATACCGCTGCTCGGCGGCGGGGCTTCCTCTTCTTTAATCATCGCGATCTTTTTAGGAATCGCGGTCGGGGTTCGCAACTGTCCGTCGCTGATTTCGCTCTGAACCTTGACGGCCCGGACAACCGGCGCGCTGGCCGCCGGAGGCGGAGGCGGCGGCGGCGGCGGCGGCGGGGCCACCAGGAACGTCATCAACTGCTGCTTTGGAAGTGCTTCGGTATAGATCAGGGGGATGAGGACCAGAACGCCGATCAGGAGCACCTGAAGCATGAACGACAGCAGCGTCGTCCAAGGGCTCCTCTTGGTCATTCTTCCGCCCGATTCCAGAAGGCTATCTTCAAACATAAGCCTGTTTCTCCGTCCTACTAAACTTCTTAGACACCAAGCCTGTGCACTTTGCTCCCAAAATCGCAAGATTCCGTAAAAATGTGCACATGGCCCTGAGCTGCAGCTTCATCTCGCAACCCAGTGACTGCTTCGAACATTGCTATCGGACGCCCGACTGGCACGTCCACGGTTAAACCTCTGCACTTACAGTGCTTTGCTATGCCTTCGCCTTCGCGCGCTCGCGACGTTCCGGAGGCGTTGGCTTACCCGCTCGGCCGCTACGCCCGGCGCGCCACTCCTGGTAAGCCACAAGCATCGGCGAGGCAACAAAGATTGAGGAATACGAACCAATCAGCATGCCGATAACGAGGGCGAGAGAAAAGCCCCGCAGCACCTCACCCCCGAACAGGAACAAGGAAAGCACGGTCAGGAACGTCAGGCCGGAGGTCAGGACGGTTCGGCTCAACGTCTGGTTAATGCTTTGGTTGACGATGTTCCCCAGCTTCTCGCGTCGTAGCGTCTTCACGTTTTCACGGATACGGTCGAATACGACAATCGTGTCGTTCATCGAGTAGCCGACCAACGTAAGGATCGCGGCGATCACCGTCAGCGAGATGTCCATATTCAGCAACGAAAACGCGCCCAAGGTGATGATGGTGTCGTGGAAAACGGCTGCCACCGCGGCCACACCGTAAATCAACTCGAAGCGGAACCACAGGTACGCGAGCATGCCCAGCATCGCGTAGAGGGTCGCGAGCAGGGCCTGTTTTCTGAGCTGCGCTCCGACTTGCGGGCCAACGATCTCGACGTTTCTGACGCCAAATCCCGACGTGAAGAAGTCGGCCTGAAGTAGCTGCGTAACCTGGGCAGGAACCACGCCCGCGATATCGCCCACTGAGTTCAGGACGCCACCGCGAGTCTTGTCACGGTAGTCAACGATGGTGCGGGCTAACTCGCTATAAGTCTGCTCGGCGTTCGTGCCGGCGCGCATTGGATCCTTCTCAAGCAGGTACCGGTGCAAACTGCTGTAACCTATGTTGTTAAGGTCCAGCTTGCCTTCCGGTGTATTCGTGTCAAGGGCCTTGATGATCTGGTTCTTGCCCTGGTCTAGCGCCTGCTCCGTGGTTTCCTTCTGCTCGAGAGCGATCAGCACTTCGTTGTTTGCGGCGAGGCCATAGCGCTGAATGCGGGCATTCCGGAGACCGGCGCGATCCATAGCCGCGCGGATATGGTCTTCGTTCGGAGTACTGGTGAACTTTACATAAACCAGCGTGCCGCCCTTGAAATCCACGCCCCATGGAAGAATCGATCCGGTCTTTGCGTATCGAATGCCCATCGAGGCGATACTGACGAGCATGAGAGCGAGCGACAGGGAAACAAAGACCCACTTCTTGCTAAGGAAATCGATATTCGGGTTGCGAAATAACTCCACGTTAGAACCCTCGAGAACTTTTCTGTAATGCTCCCCGGCGGGCGCTGCCAGGCGGGGGCCTGGCCGAGCCGCCCGGCTCGGCCGAGATGCTTAAATGCTCAGAGCCTCACCGCGTTGGTGACGGTTCACGATGCTGTCGAAGATCACGCGCGACACAAAGACCGCGGTGAACAGGTTCGCCAGAAGACCGAAGGTCAACGTTACGGCGAAACCACGAACCGGACCGGTGCCGAAGATAAACAGGATGGCCGCCGATACGATCGTCGTCACGTGCGTGTCGATGATCGTCAACCATGCGTGCGCAAATCCCTGCTCCACTGCGCTGGGCGGCGTCTTGCCGTTCCTCAGTTCCTCGCGAATGCGTTCGAAGATGAGAACGTTCGAGTCCACGCCCATGCCTACCGTCAGGATCACTCCCGCGATTCCCGGAAGCGTCAGCGTCGCGCCGGTGAAGCCGAGAAATCCGAGCAGGATCACGAGGTTCAGAACCAGGCCCAAATTGGCATTGATGCCGGCACCGCGATAGTAGATCAGCATGAACACCATGACGGCGATCATGCCGTACAGAGCGGCACGCACACCTTGCCGAATCGAGTCAGCGCCGAGCGACGGACCAACCGTGCGCTCTTCCAGGTAGCGAATACCGGCCGGCAGTGCGCCGGATCTCAACACCATCGCGAGATCCTGTGCCTGCTGCTCGGTGAAGCTGCCAGAGATGCGACCCTGATCGCGAATCTGTTCCTGGATGTTCGCGACTTCCTGCACCTTGTTGTCGAGCACGATGGCGAGCGCATCGCCTACGTGCGCGCCCGTGAACGCACCAAAGCGCCGGCCACCTTCTCCGGTCAGGTTGAACATGACGTCGGGACGACCATTCTCGTCACGTCCGGGCTGAGCAGAACGCAGGTCGCGTCCGGTCACCGCGGAAGCGCGCGAAAGCAGGTAATACACGTCCTGCGGACCTTCTTGCGAGCCGCCACGAGAGCTGCGCCCCTTCACCAGGACGGTGTCGGGGGGAAGGACGCCATTGTGTGCCGACATCGCATCCTGCTCGCTCGAATACGGACCTCCCAACGATTGCCGGATTTCCAGCATCGCCGTGGACTGCATAATCTCTTTCACGCGCGCGGGGTCATCCACGCCGGGGAGTTGCACCAAAATCTGGTGCTCGCCCAATCCGTGCTCCTGGATGGTCGGCTCGCTGACGCCAAGCTGATCAATTCGATTTCGGATGGTCTCGATGGCCTGCGTGACCGCGCGATTCTTAAGATCGCTCATCACGTTCGGCTTCATGGCCAAGGTCCAGCTATTCTCGGTGCCGGAAGTCAGATCGTATTCCTGCAGGCGCTCCTGTACGACACGGCGCAGCTCGCCCGAGGACTCTGGGGGAACGCCTTTGATCGCTATGCGATCGGGAGCATTTGCCGGATCCCCCTTGGTGATATCGCCAAAGGGAACGTTCGCCTGCTTCAGGTCTTCCTTGAGTCGCTGGATAGCCTGATCGCTGTCGGCGTTGACGGCGTCATTGACCATGACCTGCAGGATAAGGTGCGTTCCACCCTTCAGATCCAGTCCGAGATGAATACTCTGCTGGAGCCCTGCAACCAGGCCGTTTTGCTTGATGGCACTGAGGCTGCGCGCAGGGTCTCTGCCGACAAAAATGCCGTACACAAAGACCAGCAAAACTACAACGATGAATACTGTTTTCCAGAGCAGGTTCTTCTTCATGGAAACCGCGACCACCTACTGAGACTTGATAACTTCGTCTTGTGCAACCGAAACAATGGAGGACCGGGTTACTTCGACCTTGATATTATCCGGCGGCACCCGCAGGTGCACCGAGTCGTCCCGGAGCGCGATGATCGTACCGCGCAGCCCGCCGCTGGTCGTAATTTTGTCACCGTTCTTCAGATTGCTCAGCATTTGCTGCCACTTCTTCTGTCGCTTCTGCTGAGGCATGATCATCAGGAAATAGAAGATGGCGAAAATGAAAATGAACGGAAGCCACATCATCAGCCCGCCCCCGCTTCCCGATTGCTGCATCAGCATTGCGTAGTAACTTGTCATTCGAGCGTACACTCCAGCCAGTTTACCCGTTTTCGTAACCGGACCGCTCAGGGCCCTCACCGGGATATGGCGTGTTTTTCACTTAGAATCGAGCTATGTATCCCAGCCTCCTGCCATCAGCGCACCCGAGAACAGGCCCGGGGTGATGGCACGGATGGAGACTGGCTTATTCTTTTCTCGTTGTAAAAGGGGACTTGAAGCACCCGGGCGGGTACCCGCCTGAAACTCTCCCGCAAGCTGGCTCGCGGTTAAGCTGGGTCCCGCCAAGCATTCGCTCGGTGGGTGGTCGCCATAGGTTTCGCGCTATGCCGTTACCGGAGTCATCACTCTGGGTCCGCAACAGCCAACTGCTTTAATCAGCATCTGACTGCCGCGCTTCAACAGCAGAACGGGAACTTGCAAACTCCCCAAGTAGGATAGATTGCCGCACCCGGCGCATAGTGTCAAGGTAATAGGCAAGGTTGTGCACGGTGTTTAGCACTTGGGCCAGAGACTCGTTCGAAGCGTACAGGTGGCGAAGGTACGCTCGCGTGTAGCGCCGGCAAACTTTGCATTCGCAATTCGGATCGATTGGCCCTTGGTCCAGCGCAAAGCGCGAGTTCTTGATATTGACCTTGCCCTCGGACGTAAATAGCAATCCATGCCGCGCTGCGCGCGTCGGCAGAACGCAATCCATCATGTCCACACCCATGGACGCATATTGAACGATTTCTTCCGGCGTGCCCACGCCCATCACATAGCGCGGCTTGTCGGACGGCAACAGCGGAATCGTGGCGTTGACCACATCCCACGTTTGTTCACGCGGCTCACCGACGCTGAGGCCGCCAATAGCGTATCCCGGAAAATCCATGGCGACGGTTCGCTCGGCCGACTCGCGCCTGAGATCCGTGTACATTCCGCCCTGCACAATTCCGAATAGTGCCTGCTCCTGCGTGGAGCCGTGCTCAAGCGCCTTCTCTTCAAACCACGGGACCTCGTGCTTGTGTGCTTCGAAGTAGTCTTTGCTGCGACGCGCCCAGCGCGACGTCATCTCCATCGAGTGCCGTGCCCGCGCACGATCCGCCGGATACTCCGTACATTCGTCGAACGCCATGATGATGTCGGCGCCCAATCCGATCTCGGCCGCAATAGAACTTTCCGGGCTGAAGAAGTGTGATGAGCCGTCCAGGTGCGAGCGGAAAGCCACTCCGTCTTCACTGATCTTGCGAAGCTCACTCAGGCTGAATACCTGGAAGCCGCCGGAGTCAGTCAAAATCGAGCGATCCCACGACATGAACTTGTGCGTCCCGCCGAGCTTCCGAACCTGCTCCACTCCCGGTCGCAGATAGAGATGATAAGTGTTGTTCAGCAGGATCTGTACGCCGAGTTCCTCAAGTACGTCCTGGGGCACGGCCTTCACTGTCGCGAGCGTGCCGACAGGCATAAAGACAGGCGTTTCCACCTCGCCATGAGGCGTTACAAAACGGCCGGCGCGCGCGGCCCCGCACGTGGCTTCTACCTGGAAGCGAAAGGACATATTGTCTTGGATTGTATAAGACTCAGTGGTTGCGCCGCCCCGCGTTGCGTCGTTCCTGCAACTGCCCATCCTTTTGGTCTTGCACGTCTTGAGGTAGTATCTCGCGCAACGCCCACTGTATGCGGTTCGACGCCTCGCTAATGCGCTTGATGGCCTCAGGATCATGCGTCTGGTGGGCTGAGAGATTGATCATCTCGAGCGCGTTGCGAATGTGGTGGTTCATCTCGGCGATCACATCCAGCCGCTGCAGCAACATTTGCCGGCGCTCCCACGCCAACGATAAAACTCGTGATACCAAAATACCTAGCAGCAGGGAGGCGACGATATCCGGGAGGACATAGTCGCCCTCAAGACGCCATCTCGGAGCCACAAGCCAGTGGATCATCTCCAGGAGCGCGAAGCAGAGAAACGTCGTCACAATGGCAATGATCCGAAGCTGGACTCGCGTGAAGTGGCGGATCCAATCGGCGTGAATAGGTAACCAGGCTGGCAAGGACAGCTTTCGCATCGATCCGTCCTTCAGGCGTGCTGATGCCTAGATGCAGCTTCTTCACAGCGACGCCGATGAATTTTTGTTTGACCCGGTTCATGGCTGTCATCGGCTGACCTGGCCGGCGGTGCAGAGTTTTACTTCCAGAACAACTTCTCAGAAGTGCGGCAGCGGGCTCGTCAGAGTTCTACTTCGACGATGCTGCCGGGCAGGTCGAGTTGCTCGAGCCTGCTCAAGGCCTCCATGAGCACGCGCCGCTGCCGTCCCACATCGCCAGCATCACCCAGAACGCGCCCCAGTTGATGCCCTTTTGGAGAGATGGCGCGGGGCGGACGCATAACTCGCGATTCCGCCGGAACGACCGTGATAAGCATGGTCGGAATACCCTTAGCTTCAATCTCTCGTTGCACCGCAACGATGACCCTATGGCAGACCGGTCAACCGCCCGTCAGCAGCACCGCGTCCGCTTGCGATCGCTCGATCTCGTTCGCGATTGCCGGCGCCAGGTGCTCGTACCGGCGCTTCAGGTCCATTGAAAAACCTTTGAAACCGATGTGCTTATTCGCAACCCCGCGGATGACGCCTTCCGCCGCCAGTTCTCGGAGGCGCTCGATCGGGAACACGACATTAGGATCGCGCTCCGCGTTCGAGGTGTCGTAGTGACCGTGCTTCCACCGAATGTCGGCAACGTTCATGTCGCCCGGCAGCACGCGGTAGCTATCGTCGCCTTCGTTGTTGTACGGGGTTTGGCCTTCGAGGTAGATGCCGGTGGAAGAAACAATCGCAATGTTCAGATCCGCTAGCCGTGACGCCATCGGCGTGTACGGCACACACTTACGCGACATCTGAAGCATTCAGCGGCTCTCCCCGTCGCAGACAGCAAACTAACCGGCGGCCCCCCACAGGCCGCCGGGCATTAACGTACGTCCAACGCACCGTCCCTTGCGCAATGCGTACCAGCGGAGGGACACAACTACATGCGTGTACAGCTAAACAAGAGATGCTGGTTGCAGAGGAAAGTAGCAAAAAAATGCAGGAGATTTTTAGCGAGCGGGGTTCAAACGATTTTTCCGGCGAGGGCCAGGTTTCACCAATGGCAGGCAAGCCTTATGCAAGCGTTGTTGTGGATGTGATCGCGCACGATGCTGCGAATCAGTCTTTTGTGATGCCGTACTTTTCCAGAAATTTCCCGGTGCTCACGATGGCCCGCGTGATCGTGCCTCGTCCTATCTCCTGCTGATCGTCGCGCGCAGTCACTCGCAGCACATAAAACCTGCCGTCGGACGACTCCACCACAGCTTCGGCTTTGACTACCGTGTTCACTCCCGCAGGCGCCCGATGCTCAATGTTGATGGCTGTGCCTACGCTGATCTCGCCCTCTTCGCAGAATGGCTTCAACGCATGGAAACCCGCGGTCTCCATGAGACGGATCATGTCAGGCGTGGAATAGACCGGCGGCAGCTCATGATGGTGGGCCGTCAAAGTGTTTTCAAATTTCACGCGTTCTTCGCAAATTCCACGCGCGCCGACCGGAACTGGCTTAGACATGGTGGTTAACTCGCTTCGCAAATCGGGCCCGATGAGCGAACACTGTATCACTCAACCGCAAGTACTGCTCCGTCACAGCGCAAAACAAGCTCGCGTTCCGCCCGTTGGGGGCGACCAGCACCTTCGCCGCGCAGACGAAGCATAGCGGCAAAACCTACAGCAATCGCGAATCATTCGTCAATGTCATCTGTCCAAACTTCCTGCTCAATCTGCTCTTCCCAAAGACGTATAGGATGAAATTCGTATTTCCGGTACTATCCTGTGCGGGCAGAAGGATAAGTTGCAAAACGTCAGCAGGGGGAAAACATGCAGGTTTTATTGCGCATAGCGCTTATCTCAGTCGTCCTTACATTGGTTTTCGACGCTGCGGCACAGCAGACGCCGGCGGCCGCAACCCCTTCTCAACACACCACACAGGCGGATGCGCAAGAGCAGCAGGCAATCCGCAATGCCCTCAACTCATCTACCGCCGAGTGGAACAAAGGCAGTCTCGAAGGCTACATGGAAATCTATTGGAACTCGCCGGACGTCACCTTCGGCGGGGGTGCCTCGTTTACCAAGGGATACCAGCAGATTCTCGATCACTACAGGCGCATCTACCAGAGTCCCGGACGCGAGATGGGCAAACTCGACTTCCCGGAGATCAACGTCAATTTCCTCAGTGCCGACACCGCTCTTGTGCGCGGACGTTGGCACCTGAGGTTGACTACCAGAGAACCTCACGGCGTGTTCACGCTTATCATGAGGAAGTTTCCAGAGGGCTGGAAGATCATTCACGACCACTCGTCCGGCCAATAGGACGTCGCAGTCTCTGAGCTGCTGAGCTCCTGAGCTACTGAGAAGTTCAGGTTCGTTGTCTTCTGAGCGAAGCGACGCAGTCGCGGAGTCGAAGAACCCCTTTCATCTGCACGGAGCTGACAAAAGGGATCCTTCGACTTCGGGCTTACGCCCTTCGCTCAGGAAGACAAAGTCGAGCGGCCTAACAGATCAGTAGCTCAGCAGCTTACTGCTTCGTCTTCTGTAACTCCCGATAGACTTCGCTCTTGCTGACGCCCATCTCTTTAGCGATGCGCTTCATCGCTTCTTTTTCATCGACGTCTTCAGTCTTCATCAGCTCGCGAACGCGCTGGCGCACATTCTTCTGCGTGACGACAGGCGCACCCTGGTCCTCGGCCTTTCCGATCAGCAGTGTGATCTCGCCGCGAATCTCATCGCGCGCTTTCAGTGTTTCCAGCACCTCGGCCACCTGTCCGCGCAGGAACTCTTCGTAAATCTTCGTCACTTCCCGTGCGACAACTACATGTCGATTCGGACCTAGCACGTCGGCGATATCTTCCAGCGAGTCAAGCAAACGATGGGGAGCTTCGTAGAAAATCTGCGTTCGTGGCGAATCTTTGACGCTCTCCAGCAACTTTCGGCGTTGTCCGCTCTTCACCGGCAGGAATCCGCTGAAGCGGAACGCGTCGGTCGGAAGGCCGCTCGCGACCAGTGCCGCCAGAAATGCCGACGCACCCGGGATGGGCACCACCGGGATGTGATGCCGAATTGCCAGCGAGATCAACCGGAAGCCGGGATCGGAGATGCCGGGCATGCCCGCATCCGTCACCATCGCGATCGACGAGCCTTGCTCCAACTGCATGATCAACTCAGCCGCACGTGTCAGTTCGTTGTGCTCGTGATAGCTGATGCAGCGCTTCTCGATATCGTAGTGGTTCAGCAGCTTCTGCGTCTGCCGAGTATCCTCGCAGGCGATCAGGTCCACTTCCTTCAGGGTACGCACGGCGCGGAATGTGATGTCTTCCAGGTTGCCGATGGGTGTGGCAACAAGATACAGCGCCGGACTCTTCGGCTGCCGCTGCGGGCTGGAACCATTGTTCGCCATTGCCGCGAAGTTTACCACTGCTGCACCTCGCCTTGCCGTGCGATTGCCCCCTAAATTGACGCCCAACTCTCATCGACCTAGAATCAAAGTGAGTAGCCGCTTACAGTGGAACGCTTGTTCTATCGCTTTTGAGGGAGTCTCTGTGCCGCTTTACGAGTACCAGTGCAAGAGTTGTCAACATCGCTTTGAAAAGATCCAGAAATTTTCCGATCCGCTCGTCACCAAATGCCCGGAGTGTGGCAAAGAACAGGTCGAGCAGATGATCTCCGCCCCTGCCGTGCAGTTCAAGGGCTCAGGTTGGTACGTGACCGATTACGCCAAGAAGAACTCCAGCCAGGGTTCCAGCGGATCGAATGGCTCGAAGATCGAAGCCAACGCTTCCAGCTCAGACTCGAAGTCTGCGGCGAAGCCTGAATCGAAGTCCGAGGCAAAAACCTCCTCCGGCTCACCTGCTGCCGCGAAATCTGCCTCTGAAAAATAGGGAGCACGGATTTCTCCGTGCCCCCTATTCCCGTTTCACCGTCTTCAGCGATTCACTTCTACTGGCATCCCGTAAACGTCCCTGTTGACGCCGCCGAGCTCGCTCCTGGCGTCACCGTCAGCGCGCCTCCGCCTGCTAGTGTCGCAACCGTGACCTCGGAAGGCGAGCAGTCGGGCGTAGCACCGGAACCCTGTACGAAAGCCCGTGCGTTCACTGAGTACGCCACTGGCGTCGTCGTCGCCTGCGTGTATGTCGTCCCAGCGGCTGCGAACGTGCCGACGTTCGGCTGCATTGCCGGAACGGATAGCGTGTAGCTCGCACATGCGGTGTTGGCCGGGCAGCTTGCATCCGTAGTGGTCGGCACCGTCGCCGTTGCCGAAGATTGCTGAGCCAGGGGAACCACGATGTTCACCGTCGTGCCGCCCACCGTGATCGACTGCAACGTCGCAAGCGTCACGTCCGCAACCGTCGCTGTTCCCTTCGTCGTTGTCACTTGCCCTGTGATCGAAGCGGGTGCCGTGCTCGTGCCCGTCTGTGCCACCATGGGAATATTCCCCAAGGCATTGCCGGGCTGCACTCCCGTTGCGACCGTAGCCGCATAGGCGACTCCCGAGCCGCTCACCGCAACCGCCACCACGTCATACGTACCCGTGGGAACTGGGCAAAGAACAAAATTGCCGCTCGCGTCCGGCGTCACCTGCATGACGACGCGATTCACTCCGCTGGCATCGCGGCTCTCAAGCGCCACGATCGCCTTGCCGCCTACGATGGGCGCATTCGTCGTCTGGTCCACCAGTTTGCCGCTCACGGAACTGGACGTCAGCTTAACTTCGCCGGCATGTAGAACCGGCTTCAGCCGGAAGCGCCCGCCAGTTTGCGACACAATTGAGGCGCACGCGTCGAAGTCGATGTTCAAATCTTTCGTCTCGCCCGCGGCAATAACGAACTTGCCCCCGGCTAGCTGCCCTGAAGGAATTTTGATTCCTGTGCGCGATTCACTCGAGAGGTCCAGCGCATGCACGCTGTTGTCCGCCGCCAGTACAACGCAGTTCGCCGCGCCGTTGCACTTGTTGCCCGTAATTGTTCCCGCCGCCGCATCGTCCGCCAGGTAAACCCTTATCTGCTGATACGTGCCCGGCTGCAACGCTGTTTGCGAACCCAGCATAGCCAGGAAGCAATTGTTGTTTGCGATGCCGAGCAGGTCGACCTGCTGTGGCGCCTTGCTCAGATCCGGCGTCAGGTCCACCCAGCCGCCATCATTCTCATTTGCCGACGCGCTGGTATGGATCTTCACGTCTTTGATCGTCACGTACACATGCCCGAAAGCACCACTCGGCCCCGCGCATGTCGGCGGATCGCTGAGAGATAGATTCACCCTAGCCATCTGCGTACTAGTAGAACCGCCACCACCACCGCAACCCACGGCGATAGCGATCGTTAACACGGCCGCCACCGACATCCACAATAATTTCCGTCGCATTCTTGCCCTCCAAACATAAACAACGCACTTAAATTGCACGTTTAGCGCCAACTGAGCACGGCACGACATACGCCGAGCGAAGCTCAATGTTCCTGCAACACTGGCGCGGAGGAAAGTTACCGAGGTCGACGAAAAGCGCGAATCCGGACAGCCCAGCCCATAGCCCGGCGGCGACCGGAGGCGGGTGGAAATTTTACTCCGGCTAGCAGTTTGTATTCATGACTACTTAGTAAAGGACTTCGAAACGCCGGCAATTGACAAAGCCGGGTTACGCAGCCCGGATGATGTGATATGAATTGAACGTCACTAGAAGTAGTGATGGCGCTCACAGAATCTCGTGCGCAATTCGACCAGAATTTGCCGCCATCGGATTTGCTGGCATTCGCAAAAACGTTCGTGTCTTTGTAACGGTCGCCACCATAAGCTTGCGCTGGATCCGTGGGGACCGGTCCGCAGACCTGTACGAATCGAACTCATTAAACCGGGATGCCGAGCATCCCTGCCAGAACCACGCGCCATACGGTTCGTTCGTGTATGTCGCGCATCAAGCAAGCAGTGCCCCAGGAGGAACCGTGATGAAGAACGACACCCTAACGGTCATCGACAATCGCACTAACATCAACTACTCGCTCCCCGTCGAGAACGGCACCGTCCGAGCCATCGATCTGCGCCAGATCAAGACCGACCTTGACGACTTCGGCCTTATGACTTACGACCCCGCCTTCACTAACACGGCCTCCTGCAAAAGCTCTATTACCTACATCGACGGTGATCGCGGAATCCTGCGCTATCGCGGCTACAGCATCGAGGACCTCGCTGAGCATTGCACCTTCCTGGACGTTGCCTACCTGCTGCTCAACGGCGAACTGCCCGAAAGAGAACAGAGCGGAGCGTGGGCGTACGAAATTACGCGCCACTCCATGCTGCACGAGACGGTACGCGAGTTCATTCAGCGCTTCCGCTACGATGCGCACCCGATGGCGATTCTGTGCAGCACCGTTGCTGCGCTGTCCGCTGTCTATCCGGAAGCTGCCAAGGTCACAGACCCCGCTGTCCGGCGCCGCCAGATCGTTCGCCTCATTGCCAAGATGCCGACCATTGCCGCCGCTTCTTATCGGCACCGCCTCGGTTTTCCGTACGTCTTTCCGGACAACGATCTCGACTACACCGGCAATTTCATGAACATGATGTGGAAGATGGTCGAGCCGAAGTACGTGGCCAACCCCGTGCTCGCCCGCGCGCTGGACATTCTCTTTGTACTGCACGCGGATCACGAACAGAACGCCAGCACCAACACCATGCGTAGCGTCGGCAGTACCCAGGCAGATCCGTACCTTTGCACGTCGGCGGCAGCAACCGCGCTGAGCGGGCCATTGCACGGCGGCGCCAATGAAGCCGTGCTGCGTATGCTCGACGAAATCGGAACGGTTGGTAATGTCCCCAATTTCGTCGCGCAGGTCAAAGGCGGAGGCGGCAAGCTCATGGGCTTCGGACACCGCGTTTACAAGAACTACGACCCGCGCGCCCGCATCATTAAGCAGGTAGCAACGCAGGTCTTCGAGGTCACCGGACGCAATCCCCGCCTCGACATCGCGCTTGAACTCGAACGCATCGCGCTTGAAGATGAGTACTTCGTTGCACGCAAGCTGTACCCGAACGTGGACTTCTATTCGGGCATCATCCTGCAAGCCATGGGATTCAAGCCGGAGATGTTCCCCGTCCTCTTCGCCATCGCGCGTACCGCCGGATGGCTCTCGCAATGGGATGAACTGATGCGTGACCCCGAGCAGAAGATCTCGCGCCCACGGCAGGTTTACACCGGACACGAACTTCGGAAGGTTCAGGACGCAAAGAAGGTCCCGGCGGCATCAGCCCGCTAGCCGGACATTCGCGCTCGCACCGTTCAGTTGTATTAGTTGTAAAGTCGATACAAAAGGCCACGGCTTGTCCGTGGCCTTTTGTATCGTTGAATCACTGAGTCCGCCGCTCATTGTCTTCTGAGCGCAGCGACGGAGTCGCGGAGTCGAAGGGCCCCTACGACCGGCATGATGCTGGCAAGAGGGCTCCTTCGACTCGGGTTGGGATCCTCCCTCAGGAAGACAATTGGTTTTGGAGCAACTCAGTGCTTATTGGCTCAGTGGCTCAACAGCTCAGAGACTCAGCAGCTCAGCAGCTCCGAGCGATGCCGCCGCCGCGTCACGCCGCTCTGCGGGGCGGAACTTTCGCACCCTCGCGCCGGGCTTTCGACAATCCGATTGCGATTGCTTGTTTTGGATTGCGCGCGCTATGGCGGCCTTGCTTCATATGCCGCATTTCGGTCGCTACTTCCTCCTGAGCTTTAGGCCCGTACCGCGGTGTTGACCGTCGCGAACGCGCCGTCGGCTTCGATCCCGTGTTACGCCGACGACCACTGCTGCGCGTTTCGCCGCTACGATTCGAAGCCGCCGACTTTCGAGACACCGATTTTCGGGATGCCGCTGTTCGGTTCACTAATTTTCGGCTTGAAGTGCTGGATTCACGACTGGCAGTGGCGCGAGAAGCGGCCCGCGCGGAACCTGCGCCGGTTCGACCGGCGGATGCCGATTTGCGCGCAGTGGTCTTCCGGCCCGCCATCTTGCGAGCCGTCGTATTGCGAGCTGACGTGTTGCGAGCTGACGCCGTGCGCCCCGCGGTCTTTCGCCCTGCGGTCTTGCGTGCGCTCGAACTGCTTCCGCCGCGTGACGCTGTGCTCTTTCTGCCCGTTGCGCCTTTTGTTCCCGAGGACCGCGAACTCGATTTCTTCGTTCCTGCCATGTGGTTTAGCCTCCAAAGTAATCAGACGCGGTTGCAAAAGTGCGAGGTTGCGCGCTCCCCTGGCGCCAGTCAGCGTCGCTGAATCCTCCGCTCGCGGAATGAATCGAATAATTATCGGTTGAGGTGAGACATGATTAGGGTTCGACACGCGGAGGAACGCGGCCATTTCGATCACGGCTGGCTGAAGACGTATCATACGTTTTCATTTTCTGATTACTACGATCCCGAACACATGCACTTCCGCGCGCTGCGCGTCATCAACGAAGACTTTGTTGCGCCCGGTCAAGGCTTCGGCAAACATCCGCACCGCGACATGGAGATCGTTACGTATGTCCTCGAGGGCGCGCTCGAACACCGCGACTCGCTCGGCAACGGTTCCATCATCCGCCCCGGCGACGGACAGCGAATGACGGCCGGCAAGGGCATCGTTCACAGCGAGTTCAATCCCTCGCGAACGGACACCGTGCATCTTTTGCAAATTTGGATTATGCCCAGCACCAAGGGCCTGAAGCCTGAGTACGAGCAGAAGTCGTTTCCGCCGGAGGACAAGCACGGACGCTGGCGACTGATTGCCGCTCGCGATGGTGCCGACGGTGCGGTCACCGTTCATCAGGATGTCAAGCTGTTCGTGGCCAACTTGACCGCCGGTGACGAAATTCCGTACACGCTCGACGCCGCACGATATGCATGGCTGCAAGTTGCGCGCGGCTCAGTCGAGTTGAACGGCGTAGCCTTGAAGCAGGGTGATGGAGTTGCCGTGCAAGCAGAACCGGAGCTCGCGCTGAAAGCGACCGAGAACGCCGAGGTCCTTCTCTTCGATCTCGCCTAGCGGTTGATTTGATTAACTTCGATTCGCGTAACTTTGATTTCACTTAACTTTGATTCGCATAAGAGCGTCGCGCAGACACACGAAAGGCCCACCGGTGTCACGGCAATTGCCGTCATTGCGGGCCTTACTTTTCTCGAGGCACACGAAGCGTTCCTCTCTCGATGCACACGAAGCGCTCCTCCTGCCCGCTTTGTGCTCTCGTGTGTCGTCCTACTGAGCTGCTGAGTCTTTGAGCTACTGAGCTGCTGAGTCACTGCACAACCAATTTGTCTTCCTGAGCGAGGGCGTAAGCCCGAGTCGAAGGATCCCTTTTGTCAGTTCCGTGCAGATGAAAGGGCTCCTTCGACTCCGCGACTGCGTCGCTGCGCTCAGGAAGACACACGAGAGCACAAAGGCTCAGCAGCTCAGTAGCTAAGCAGCTCAGTAGCTCACACTCGCGTTGCCGTCGGCTCGCGCTCGGCGTGGCGCTCCACCTTGAACGTAAGCTTGTCGCCGTCGGCATCCACCACCACGTGGTCGCCGTGGAGGACTTCCCCATCCAGGATCTTCAGCGCCAACGAATCCTGTACGAGTCGCTGAATCGCCCGCTTCAGCGGACGCGCACCGTAATTCATATCGTACCCGTATGTAGTGAGCACGCGCTTCGCCGCATCCG
This sequence comes from Clostridia bacterium, assembly GCA_035561135.1. NCBI lineage: Bacteria > Bacillati > Bacillota > Clostridia > Clostridia bacterium. Next base: position 190,159 of record DATMYA010000052.1, on the reverse strand, counting down.
TCAGCTCCAGCGAAATCTTGCGGCCCGCCAAGAGCCTGCGTACGTCCTCAAGTCGCAGTTCTATGATCTGCGACAGTTGCTCCATTCCGAGCGGATTGAAGATGATCACGTCATCCACGCGGTTCAGGAACTCCGGCTTGAAGTGTTCCTGCAACGCGTCCATCACGCGCTTGCGTGCTTCCTCAAACGCTTCGGGAGTACGCAAGCCTTCCGCCTGCAGATACACGGATCCTATGTTCGAAGTCATGATTATGATCGTGTTCTTGAAGTCCACGATGCGGCCCTTGCCGTCCGTCAGCCGACCGTCATCCATGATCTGCAGGAAGACGTTGAACACATCCGGATGCGCCTTCTCGACCTCATCAAACAGCACGACCGAATAGGGACGCCGCCGCACAGCCTCGGTCAACTGCCCGCCCTCCTCGTAGCCAACGTATCCCGGAGGCGCGCCGATCAGCCGCGACACTGCGTGCTTCTCCATGTATTCGCTCATGTCGATGCGAACCATTGCATGCTCGTCGTCAAACAGGAACTCCGCGAGCGCACGCGCAAGCTCCGTCTTACCAACGCCCGTCGGCCCCAGAAAGATGAACGAACCGATCGGACGCCGCGGATCGCTCAGTCCGGCACGCGAACGTCGTATCGCGTTCGCCACGTGCTGCAGCGCCGCATCCTGCCCAATCACGCGCCGGCGGAGCCGATCCTCCATCTCGATCAATTTCTTAACTTCGCCTTCCAGCATCCTCGACACTGGAATGCCAGTCCACTTGCTGACGATGCGCGCGACATCTTCTTCATCCACTTCTTCCTTCAACATACGCGCACTGCCGTTCGTTGATGCCCCGTCGAGTTTTGCATTCAGAACCTGTAACTCGGCCTCGGCCTGCCGCAGATCGCCGTAGCGAATCTGCGCCACGCGCTCGTAATTGCCGAAGCGCTCTTCGCGCTGCTCTTCCAGCTTCAGGTTCTCGATGCGCTCTTTCAGTTCGCGCACTCGCGTGATGGATTCCTTCTCGTTCTTCCACCGTGCCTTTAAGACATTCGCCTGCTCGCGAAGTTCCGCAAGCTCTCGTTCCAATACCTGCAGTCGCTCCTTCGAGTTCGGGTCTTGTTCCTTCTTCAACGCCTCGCGCTCGATCTCCAGTTGTGTAGCGCGGCGTTCAAGCTGATCGATTTCCGTTGGCATCGAGTCAATCTGAATTCGCAGAGAAGCTGCCGCCTCATCGATCAGGTCAATCGCTTTGTCCGGCAGAAACCGGTCGGTGATATAGCGATGAGACAGCGTTGCCGCCGCAACAATCGCCGAATCCTTGATGCGGACGCCGTGATGCACTTCGTACTTCTCTTTCAGCCCGCGCAGGATGGCGATGGTGTCTTCCACGTTCGGCTCGCCCACGAAAACAATTTGGAAGCGGCGCTCCAGCGCGGCGTCTTTTTCGATGTACTTGCGATATTCGGCGAGCGTGGTCGCACCAATCGCGCGGAGTTCACCGCGCGCCAGCGCTGGCTTCAGCATGTTGCTGGCATCGATCGCGCCCTCGGCGGCTCCCGCGCCCACCAGCGTGTGCAGCTCATCGATGAACAGGATGATTCTTCCCTCGGATTCCTCAATCTCCTTCAACACGGCCTTCAGACGATCTTCAAACTCGCCGCGATACTTCGCGCCTGCCAGCATCGCGCCCAGGTCGAGCGACACCACGCGCTTGTTCTTCAACTGCTCCGGCACATCGCCTGAAACGATTCGCTGCGCCAGGCCCTCGACAATCGCTGTTTTTCCAACGCCCGGTTCGCCGATCAACACAGGGTTGTTCTTAGTCCTGCGCGACAGCACCTGGACAACGCGACGGACTTCCTCGTCACGCCCGATCACCGGATCGAGTTTGCCCCTCCTCGCCAGCTCCGTCAGGTCGCGAGCGTATCGCTCAAGCGCCTGGTACTTGGCCTCGGGGTTCTGGTCCGTTACCGACTGGCTTCCGCGCACTACGCTCAAGGCCTTCAGGATGGTTTCGTAGGTCGCGCCCGCAGCGATCAGGATCTTCTGCGCTGGGTCGCGTTTCAATTGCGGTATCGCCAGCAACATGTGCTCGGTGGAGACGTACTCGTCCTTGAAGTTTGACGCCTCCTTGAAAGCGCTATCCAGCAGCTGCGACGCCGAATCGGAAAGATGTGGTTGGGCGGAGGCGCCCGATAGCTTCGGAAGGCGCTCAATCTCCCTGGTCGCTGCCGCCGACAATGCCAGCGCCTGAATTCCGATTTTTGCGAGCAACGGCCCAACAATGCCTTCGCGATCTTCCAACAGCGCCAGCAGCACGTGTACCGGCATCAACTCCGGATTGCCGTGCTCGGACGCCAACTCGCTCGCGCGCTGCACCGCCTCCTGCGCCTTCACCGTCAACTTGTCCCAACGTATCGCCATCTCTAAGCTCCGTACCTTTTACTTCCTTTTTGCAAAATTGCGGGGAGACAAGGTTTGCCCCCCATCTCCCCATTCGTTCGATTCGCGTCCGCCGCTTTTCGTGCGCCGTTATTATTTTTGGTGCGCCAGTTATGCTGCTTCCAGCGTCTTGCCGCCACCGCCGATTTTGATCTGCTTCGGTTTGGCTTCTGCGCGCTTGCCCAGGCGGATTTTCAACAGGCCCTTGTCATAGTCGGCCTTCACGTCTTCGCTGTTCACCGTGTTCGGCAACATGAACTGGCGAGAGAAGTTGCCGTAACGACGCTCCACGCGACGGAAGTTATCTTCTTTTTCGTCCTTCTCGAATTTGCGCTCTCCACTCACTGTCAGAACATTGTTCTCCAATTGAATGTGGATGTCCTTCTCGTCGATCCCCGGGACTTCCATTCGCAACTGTACGCTGTGCTCATCCTCATATACATCGACCGGAGGCATGAATGCGGTAGCAGTCAGGCTATCCTCGGAGCCCATCCCGCTCCCGTACTGCTGGTTGAACAGACGGTTCATCCGTTCCTGCAAAGTGGAAATCTCACGGAAAGGTTCCCAACGCGTTAGCATCGCCATGATCTTTTACCTCCAAAACGCAACTTGAATGTCATTGTTGCAAATGCTGAACAAGCGCGAATCTCTGGTTCAGCGTACAAATAGCATAAAATATGAGCGCATCGCTGTCAAGTTGAGGAAGTAATATTTTTATTCAACAGCTTACAAACAGAAAAAGCGCCTTGAAGGCGCTTTGTTTCCTGCTTTTCAAATAGCTCTAGGTGATTTGGCAGATGATGCACTTCAGATAGCTGGTTTCAGGTACCGTAAGCAGAACTGGATGGTCCTGCGCCTGAACTCGCTTTTCGAGAATTCTGACCTGACGCCGGGCGTCCACGGCTGCCGAGGTCAGCATTTGCAGGAATTCGGCCTCGCTCACGTGGTAGGAGCACGAGCAGGTTACGAGCACTCCCCCGGCCTTTACCATCTTCAATGCCCGTAGGTTCAGTTCCTTATAACCCCGAACGGCCGTGTCGAGGGTCCGTTTCGTCTTCGCAAATGCCGGCGGATCGAGCACGACAGTGTCGTACTCCTCGCCGCCATCGGAGTAGTCGCGTAGCAGGTCGAAGGCGTTTGCCTCCACCCACTCGATTTCGCGCCCGTTGTAGAGGCCGGCATTCAATGCTGCATTCTGATTGGCGATTTCCAGCGCCGGACGCGACGCGTCCACACCCGTCACCTGCTCACATGTCCGCGCCAGATGCAGCGCAAAGCCGCCTTGATAGCAGAAGACGTCCAGAGCCCGGCCATGCGCATACCTTTCCGCCGCCGAGTAGTTCTCGCGCTGATCGAGAAACGCGCCGGTCTTCTGCCCGCCGTGTGCGTCGTACTGGAACCTCAGGCCGTTCATAGTGAACGTTGTGCTGCTCTTGGGCTGCGCGCCGTCCCTGGTCCAAATAACGCCACCCTCAAGCGGCGGCAGCTGCTCCAGTTCGCGAATCCGAGGCTCCACGCGCTCCACGATGCATACCGGATCGAGTTCCTGCACAAGTTCCCGCAGCACCGCTTCTCGCACCGGTGCCTGATCCATCGCTTGCGTAAGCACTTGCAACGAAAGCATATCGTTGTAGCGGTCCACGATCAGTCCCGGCAGAAAATCCGCCTCGCTGAAGACGACGCGATAGGCATTGGTATCGCGCACCACGTTGCGACGGTAGTGGATGGCGGCGCGCACGCGCTCCGCAACCACCTCCGCCGTGCGCTCCGCCGGTATCGCTTGCGAGCCCAACATGCGAATCGCGATCTGCGAGGTGCTGCTATAAAGCGCTGTGCCGTAGAAGCTCGCGTGATCGTCGTAAACTGACACCGTGGAAGCCGGAGCGATGTTGCGTGCTGATTTGATGTCGGACTGGTAAACCCATACGTGTCCGCTGCGCAGGCGGGCTGCTCCGCGAGGGCTCACGATCACGCGAGGATTGTTGCTTGTATCTGTCGTAGGTGTAAACGTGCGGCTCAGTGGGATTCGACCTGTACTTGTTTTCCGAGTTCAGAGATTGCCTCGCGCGCTTTCAGCGTGAGCGGACTCTGGGGTGCTTCCTTCAGAAATAGCGTGTACTCGGTGATCGCTTCCGAAGGTCTGTTCAACTGCTGCAACGCGGAACCCGCAGCGTAATGGCCAAGCGCCTGGCCGTCGTGCGGAATCGTATGAAGCTTCCGCGCGTTGCTCACTACCTGTTCCAGGTTGCCGGCGAGAAAGTCCGCCTGGCACGCCATCGAAAGCGCCTCTGCATTGAGCGGTTCAGTCGAAAGCGATTTCTTCAGCAACTCGCTTGCCTGCTTATAGTCATTGTCTTGCAGCGCCAGTCTCGCCAGGTTTACATACGCTCGTGCAAACTTGTCATTAATCTTGAGCGCGGCCTCGAATGCCTGCTGTCCACCTGCGCGGTCTCCCTGCTTCATCCGTACCACGCCAAGGTTGTTCCACGCCTGGTCGAACTGCGGATAGATCTGCGTTGCGCGATCAAAGTGTTCGCGAGCTTTGTCGAGCTTGCCGTTCCCTAGCGCTTCATTGCCAGCGTCGAGTTCCTTCTGCGCCTTTCGGGGTATCTTTAGGGCTGAGGCCGAAACCATCGACTTGTCCTTCGCAGTAGCGGGTTTCTCTCCCTTTCGGCGCACCTGCATCATCAGCATACGATCGGAGCGCCCGGGCTCCACGCCTTCCGCCCATACCTCTTCGATCTCGGGACCGAAGACCCGTACGCGATAGGTGGGATAAATGCGAACATTGCCCTTCTGTATCTGGCCGACGACCTCGAAAGTGGCCGAGCCCTCGCTGTCGGGGGACTGCTCACCTAGCGTGGACCCATTCTCGTCGATGACCTGGATACGAATCTGCATTGTTGTCCCGGCGCCTGTTACATACGCTACGCCAGGACCGCTGCGCTCCTGAGCATTAACTCCTGGTTGTGCGGAGCTCCCCGCCTGCTGTCGATTGTCGGCGGAGAGCGTGAGCTTTATGCGGAACGTCACCATCTGAGCGGTAGCGGTTTGTGCGACAAGCGCAGGAGCGGCGCAGGCGATAAAAAGCACTACGAGAAGCGCGCATCGACTACGCATCAGGAGGAGGCTCCCAGCCAGCTACTGTCCGTTTTCAGTGACTGTACGATTCGGTGCTTGCCGCTGTAACTCAGTGAGCAATTCCGGCGGTAGGGCGTCCTTGCAGTCCTGTTCCAGGTTCGGGTTATGATCCAGGAACAGCGGCCGGCCGTTTTCGATATATTCACGGAAAGCCTGTCTGAAACTCTGCCCCTTCACAACTTTCGGAGGAGCCAAGGCTAAACCAGTCCGGCGGTCAAAGGTGCGCAGACTGCAACTGCCTTTGGAGTTCACCAGCACGGCGAAAACCCCGTTCTCGCCTTCGTCAAGGTAAACCCATTCCCGCTCGATGGCGCCGCCAGCCTTGGAGCCAGTCTTCGCCTTCGGATCTTCTGCCGGCTCGTTCGCCGGGTCATAGTAAAGAATGCGGCTGCAGGAATCGCAAATCTGCACCCCTTCGTTGCCGCGAACTTCGTTATAAATCTGCGGACGCAGCAACACCTGGCAGGCCGTGCAGCGCTGTTCCCGCGCTTCCGCAATTCCCGAGCCACGCGCCTTCAGCAAGCGCTCGTAATGTTCGAGGATGTTCGGGTTCACGCCGCTGCGAAGATCGTTGCGCTTCGCGTTCTGCTCCGCCAAAGCCTTTTCGTCCACGGCAGTCCGCGTGCGTGCGTGCTCTTTTTCTTTTTCGATTTCGGCGCGCTCTGCTTTCAGCTCTGCTTCGGCCGCCTTGAGGACGTTTTCCTTCACGTCGGCATCGAGCATAGTCTCCAGAATCTTATCTTCCAGAGCCTTGATGTTCTGCTCGGCGAACTGTATCTCCTGCATGAGAGCCTTGTATTGATCGTTGGTCTTCACCGCAAGCGATTGTTCGCGGTACTTGGAAATCTTGTCGTTTTGTGACTGGATTTCAGATTCGTACTTACGACGCGCGGCCTCATCGGCCTTGATGGCAGCTTTTGCCTTTTCCAGGCGGTCGTTGGAGTCCGCGAGTTGCGCCTCGATCGCCTGTACGCGCTTGGGCAGTGCTGCAATTTCAGCGTTTAGACGCGTGATTTCAGCGTCCACCTTCTGCAGTTCAATGAGTTTTACAAGGTCAGGATTCATTTAGTGGACTATTGTGGCTGTGGAAAATTCTAGCACGCTTGGGTGAAATCCTCGTGATCTCAGCTCCGCTTCGGAAAATCGATCCGGCGGCTAGCGCCCAAAACTTCGTCCACTTAAGCATTTCGCCGTATGGAGCGCCCTGATGAGCGACGTTAGTATCCAGCTTATGCTGGTGGAAGTAACCAGACTTGTGTTCGGCTTGCTGATTGCCCTATTCCACCGGCCACTTGCCGCTTTCATTCTCGAGCAGGAGCGCTCGCTGGTAGCGATCGCGCGCCAGCGCGGGGTCCCTCTACCTTCCGCTCCCACCCCGGAAACCGCCCGCAATCTCTACTTCAGCATCGGCATCTTCGTCGCAACCTACGAGATGATTCGTATCTGGTTGCTTTTCCGGTAATCACCGGTGTCCGGCGAATTGCATTTTGCACCGCCGAACGATATACATTTCTGCTGTTCTCGTCTAAGCAAAGTCAGGAGCACCCAGTGAAACGGTTTCCCGTCGCCGTCCTAATACTGCTGTGTCTGGCAGCCTCTCTGTCGTCCGTCGCTCAACAGGCGCAAACAGCGCCAACGCAGAACAAGGAATTAACGATTGAGGCCATGTTCTCGCCAGGCACGATGATGCAAAGCCGCGGCCCGGAATCCATGAAGTGGAGCCCGGATGGAACCAAAATTTCCTTCATTCAGCGCTCCGGCACGGGTGAGCAAGTTTCGCTTTACTATCTCGATCCTGCTACGGGCAAGTCGGCCGTCCTGGTAGCCGCGGAAAAGCTTGCAGCTCTTGTGCCGCCCACCTCGAACCTGAAGGATGAGCGCCAGCGCGAGAACCGCGCGCGCTTCGGTGTCGCCGCCTATCACTGGGGGCCTGATTCCAAGAGCATCCTGTTCGATGCGCTCGGCCACCTATGGCTCTACGACCTCGCCGCCGGCAAAGCCCACCAGTTGACCAACTCGCAGGATGCCAGTAGCGATCCCAAGTTTTCCGACGACGCAAGCCACATCGCCTTCGTCCGCAATCACAACCTGTTCATCAGGCCCACCGGATCGGGCGTAGAAAAAGCGCTCACCAGCGACACCGACGAGAACATCCTCAATGGCGAAGTCGACTGGGTGTACTCCGAGGAACTGGACGTTCGCAGCAATTACTTCTGGTCTCCCGACTCCAAGCAGATTGTCTTCCTCCAGATGAACGAGGCACCCGTCCCAACCTACCCTATCGTTGACTGGATTCCTACCCATCCGACCCTGGACAAAGAGCGGTATCCCAAGGCTGGTGACAAGAATCCCACAGTGAAGCTCGCCGTCACCGACCTCAATGGCAAGGTTCGCTGGATCACCCCGACCACGGAAACCGATATATACATCCCACGTTTCGGCTGGGTGAAGCCCGGCGTCATCTGGGCCATGGTGATGAACCGTCGCCAGAACCAAGCCGACCTTTACTTCATCGACGCCGCCAGCGGCAAAAGCCGCCTCATGCTGACGGAGAAGAACGATCCGTACCTCGAGGTAACCGATCGCATACAGATGTTCAAGTCCGGCGATCGCTTCCTTTGGCCGAGCTGGCGCGACGGACACACCCATCTGTATCTCTACAGCTTCGATAAGAACAACCCCATCAACGCCGCCGCCAAGCTTGAAAAGCAGATCACGAGCGGCGAATGGCAGGTGAGTGGCATTGAGGGCGTGGACGAGGCTGCCGGCATTGTTTACTTCACGGCGAACAAGGGCGATTACCGCCAGACCCACCTCTTCTCCGTGAAGCTGGATGGCACGGCCATCACGCAAGTCACTCGCGCGCCGGGCAGCCATTCGCCTTCTATGTCAGAAAACGTGAAGTACTACGTCGATACATACTCCTCCCTGGCCACTGCGCCCCGCATGGTTCTCTGCGCAACCTTCGGCGGCGAATGCAGTGAAGTGTGGAAAGGCAAGAGCCTCGAAGAGCAGTTTGGCCCGATGCTGGCTCCGAAGTTCGTAGACTTCAAGGCCGAAGACGGAACGCTTTTACACGGCGTCATCCTGCTCCCTAAACAAGGCCCAGCAATGGTCAACGGCAAGTCGCCGGTGATTTTGAATCCTTACGGCGGTCCTCATGGGCAATCCGTGCGCGACTCGTATAGCACGATCAATGCCTACGATCAGATCCTTGCGCGTCGTGGTTTTGCTGTCCTGAAAGTCGACAACCGCGGCATGGGCAATCGCGGGCTCAAGTTTGCCGCCGCCACTTATGGCCACCTCGGCGATGTCGAACTCCGCGACCAACTCAGCGCTCTCGATCAGGCCATCGCGCAGTTCCCTGTCCTGGATGCCAAACGCACGGGATTCTGGGGATGGAGCTATGGCGGCAGCATGACGGCTTACGCCATGACGCATACAGACCGCTTCAAAGCTGGCGTTTCCGTTGCGCCCGTCACCGATTGGCGCAACTACGATTCCATCTACACCGAACGTTACATGAACCTGCCGCAGGAGAACGCGAAAGGTTACGACTCCGCATCGATCATCAACTCTGCCCCTAACCTCAGTGGCAAGCTCCTGCTCGTGCACGGCACCAGCGACGACAACGTGCACATGCAGAACTCTATGCAGTTCATCAATGCCATGATCAACGGCGGCAAGCCGTTCGACTTGCAACTCTACCCGCAGAAGACGCACGGCATTGGCGGCTTCAAGGCGCGCGTCCACCTCTACAACCGCATGCTGAAGCACTTCGAAGACAACCTCGGCCAACCGGGGCAGTAGAGACACGCAGAACTCGGCGCTCACTCACTTTGAGGGTCAGGTTCAAGGCACAGCAGATTTCTGCTGTGCCTTCTTTTTTCAAGCGTGCAAGCATTTGTGATCAGGGGTGGGCAGGTGTACAAGAACGAGTACGAACAAATCGCATATCAGACAACTGAACCATGTCACGTAGCGCGCTGAAGATGAAACTCGTGAACCTCGAGGAGGGCCTCCCTACGGTCGAGCAGGCCCGCACCCTCCTGTTTAGAGAACTCCAGCAAGCCCGCAGGAATGGCATTGAGGCGCTAAAACTTGTGCATGGATACGGATCGAAAGGCGTCGGCGGCGCCATTCGCGTTGCGATTCAGGGATCGCTCGCGGCACGTGTTCGCGAAGGTCAACTGCGGGCGTTCATCGCCGGTGAAGATTTCCGCATCTCCGACGAAACCACGTGGGCGCTCCTTCGCAAATATCCTGAACTGAAGCAGGACCGCGATCTAGGCCGCGGCAACAAGGGCATCAGTATCGTTCTGCTGTAATTCGCCTCACATGCTACTGGTGTTTTTCACTTCGGACGAATCCGAATGATCTTGTCCTGTCCGCCGCCGTTGCTCGTGGAGATATAAACAAAACCGTCCGGTCCCACAGCAACATTGCGCAACCTGCCGAAAGCGTCTCTGAACAGAACTTCCTCTTCCACGATGTTCGTCCCGCCGGGACGATCGAACTTGATCCGGTGCAGATGGTGCGCGAACGTGTTGCCAGCGAGGCCGAGCGTCGCAAACAGCAGCGAGCCGTTCCACTGCGGAATCGCGCTGCCGTTGTAGAACGTAGCGCCCGATGGCGCGGCCGTCTCTGGCGAAAATAGTTTGATCGGATCCACAAAGCGCGGATCGTTACATCTTCCGATGCATGTCGGCCATCCGTAGTTCTTCCCTGCGTTGATGATATTGACCTCGTCATTCGAGATTGGACCGTGTTCGGTTGAATACAACTGTCCCGAACTATCAAACGCAAGTCCCTGCGGGTCGCGATGTCCCAACGTGTAGACGAATGGGTTCTCCGGGAACGGATTGCCCGCGGCAGCCGAACCGTCCACATTCATGCGAAGGATTTTGCCTTCATTGCGCGTGAGGTCCTGTGCCGTTTGTGGGTCGAAAACATCGCCAACCGCCACGTAGAGCAATCCATCCGGGCCGATCTTGATGCGCCCTGCTTCGTGATGCGGGCCCGCAGCAGTTTCGATCAACACCTGCTCGCTCCCGGGTGCAATCGAGTTGTTCGATTCCGTGAAGCGACTTACACGGCAGTGTACTCCGCCGGTTGTAAGACAGTAGAAGATGTAGAGAAAGTGATTGGAAGCGAAGCTGCGATCGAGTTCGAGACCGAGCATTCCGGCTTCCCCGCCCGGAACAATCGACGTCAAATCCAGTACGGGCGCGGCCTGCACATTTCCATTCACCATGACGCGCAATAGGCCAGGTTGTTCCGTGAAGAACATCCGTCCGTCTGGCGCCCAAACCATTTCCCATGGGACGGTGAGTCCGCTGGCAACCACCTCAGTCGCAAGCGTCACGGCACCGCCGCCACCCGTCGGATTGCCACCGCCAGTGGGTGTCCCGCCTCCACCGGCGTTAGCAGACGGCGATGAAGAGTCTCCGCCGCAACCGCCCAACAGCAGCGCCAAAGAAGTGACCGCAATCAACCATCGCAACCGGACTCCGCTCGCGCGAACGCCTGGCATTTGAATCGCTCCAATTCGGAATTACAATTCAGATGCGATGTTGCTCGCCGGTTATGTCTCGTCGCGCTCCTGCAGTGAGGACGCGAGTTGCTACGGCAATTCGTGAATCGCGGTTCTGCTGGCAAATGGGGTTCTGCAAACAAAGTGAAGGGCCGGCTGCGCTAGCCGGCCCTTGGGCACAGAATGTTGAAGTGTTTTACTTCTTCGGGGCGATCGCGTCCTTCGCGGCCTTCGCCACGCGGAACTTCACAACGGTCTTCGCAGCGATCTTGATGGGCTCGCCGGTCTGGGGGTTGCGGCCCATGCGGGCTTTGCGTGCGGACTTCACCAGGCGGCCAAGGCCCGGAATTACGAACACGCCGTTCTTCTTCGTTTCCTTGACCGCAACTTCCGCCAGAGTCTGCAGGAACGCCGCAGCGGTCTTATTGTTGAGTTCGAGCTTCTCCGCCATGAAACGCACCAGCTGAGTCTTGGTCATGCCTGCTGCCATTGGAAAATCCTCCTTGAGTGAGTACATACAGCTACTCAGTGCGACGTATCTTATAACAGCATGTACAGGTTGAGAAGCATTTTTGCGCTGATTTCATGCGGGTTTTCCACAGGCCGGTCTCGCAAAGCCTCTGTCCACGCACCTTTGCGACGCGGCTACAAATCCGCATTCCAGCACTGCCCTTCTCTTGACCATTGACATATCGTGCGCGGACCCGCATGAACACAGGCTATTGCTGCCAACTCACGGTTCTGCACGCTTGCGCGCACTCGCGTTACCATAGCTGCGTGCAGAAGCTCGTTTATCTTTCGCTCGGCTCCAATCTGGGAAATCGCGTTGCGAACCTGGAGACAGCAATTGAGCGCCTGCGCGAACTCGGCAGCATAACGGCGATCTCATCGTTCTACGAAACCGAACCGGTAGACTACGTTCAGCAGCCCTGGTTCCTCAACTGCGCAGTTGCACTCCGCACGGATGCGATGCCGCGGCAACTGCTCACGCGTACTCTCGCCGTGGAACAAGCGATGGGACGACGCCGCGGAGTGCCGAAGGGACCGCGCGTAATCGACATCGACATTCTGCTGTTCGGTACTTCGATGATAGACACGGCAATACTAACGATTCCGCATCCTGCGCTGCACGAACGCCGATTCGTTCTCGAGCCGCTTGCCGAAATTGCGCCCGAGGCTCGCCATCCTGTATTCAAGAAGACGATTCGCGAACTGTTTGCGGCACTTCCGCACGATGGCGCGAAGGTGCGCAGAATCCGCAAGACGCCAGCCGAAGAACAGCCACAATAATCTTCTTTAACTTTAATTAATCAACTTTGGATTCTAGAAGTGCTACGGACGGCGAGGCTCTACAGTGAGCCTTCGAGTGCATGGACGTGTTCTGGCGCGGGTTGCTCGTCGGGGGTTGCCATGGTGGTCAGCTCCCACATGGAAGGGTCTTTAAGAATGCGCGACACCAGTGCGGTGTGCATGGCGTGGCCGGCACGGTCGGCGACAACGCGCCCAAGCAGTTGGTGACCAAGCAGCGCGAGATCGCCGATAAGGTCCAGCACCTTGTGGCGCACGAACTCGTCGGGGTAGCGCAACGGTCCGTTCTTCAGGCCATCGCGTGTCAGGACGATGGCGTTCTCTTCCGATGCGCCACGAATCAGTCCCATGTTCTGCAACGTTGCCGCCTGCTCCAGGAAGCCGAATGTGCGGGCTCCCGCCAGCTCGCGCAGGTAGCTGCCATTGCTGAGTTCGAGCTCGAAAGCTTCGCGGCCAATGAGCGGGTGAGGGAAGTTGATCGTGTAAGAAACTGAATAGGTTTCCGCCGGGTAGACGGCGATAAACTTGTCGCCTTCCGTAAGCTCGAACTCACGAAGAATCCGCAGGTAGCTGCGCTTACGGCGTTGCCGCCTGACGCCGACACCCAGCACCATCTCCACGACGGGGAGCGAGCTTCCGTCGAGAATCGGTACTTCGAGGTTGTCGAGTTCAACGATCGCGTTATCGATACCTACGCCGATGAAGGCCGAGAGCAGGTGCTCCGTCGTCGAGATCAGGACGCCTTTCTTCATCAAACTGGTCGCGTAGCTGACGCGCGCGACGTTACGGCCGCTGGCTTCCAGGATGAATCCGTCCAGATCGACACGGCGGAAGAGAATTCCAGAGCCTGCAGGGGCAGGCAGAATGCGCATCGTGACGGGCGCTCCGCTGTGCAGGCCCACACCACTACATGCAACCGCCGAACGGATTGTCTGTTCGTAACTCAAACGTCTACTCTCGTATGTTTGTGCCTCTAAACAGATTACCAGTCAGGTTTCATGTCGGAGCTGTGGTAATAAAGCAACATCCGTGGCAAATAGGAACTGGCCGGAGGTGAGATTCTGTGACTCGGAGGGTGTCCTGAGCGTCAGATCGACTACGCGCCCCCGAAAAGGGGCGTTACGCTCTCGGCGGGCAGCATCATCTGCGTGGGCCACTTAGCTTGTAGGGGTCGTAGGTAACCCCGGCTTCGAACATGGACTCCGGCATCGGGACGTTGTAATGCACTTCGTTCAGGAAGCGCTGGTTTGTCATAAGTCCGTTCTTCATGCGCGAGATCGTAAGCGGCGTGTTCACGCCTTCGATCATGCGGAAGTTACCGTAGACCTCAGCGTCTTCATTTTTCAGCTTGTCGGTTCGGTCGCGATAGGTGAAGAGTCGCCTGATCGGCAACGAATTCGTCTGGTCGATGGCGATAGTGACCGAATCGTTCTGTGCGTTGACGATACTGACCTGGTCTGCGAGTTTCTGCTCGACCGTCGCAGCACCGTCGTAGAAGAGCATGGTTCCCGGCTGCTTCAGCCACTGCCGCAGGACGACTTCCAGGGAGTGCGTGCGTCGTCGAAGATAGTCTTCCTGTATGTCCGGTTCCTGGGCGGCTGTTCCCTTGTATGTCTTCTCGTAGCCCTGGTCTCCGTTGACGATGTAGATGACATCGCGCTTCTTCGTCAACTCTGTCCGATCTTTGTCGGGGAACTTCCAGAAGCGCCAGAACTGAGTGCCAGAGCCAGTTGGCTGTCCCTGGTAAAAACCGTAGGTGCGCCCCTGCTCGGTCTTTGTTTGAAACGTCAGGTAGGACTGGCCGCCGAGCGCTGCAATCATTTTTTCCAGAAGCGCGCGCGCTTTCTGTGCGCTGGGATCGGCATTTTGCGTTACCGCGACAGGTACGGTGCTCTGTGCCGACGATGCCGCTGCCGGAACAGTCTGCGCGCAAGCCGGCAGGGAACACAGGAGTAGCGAAATTGCGAGCTTCTTCATAAGGACTGTCATAAGTTAGATGCGCACTCAGAGCTCCCGCTTCAGGAAGCTTCAGCCAACCAGCACGGCACCGCCGTTGACGTTGAAGACCTCGCCGGTGATGAAACCCGCGTGCTTTGTGCACAGGAACAAAATGGGCGCAGCGAGTTCTTCCGGTTTAGCCATGCGGCCGAGCGGAATGCTGCCGAAAACTTTTTCCCGTGCGACGGGGTCCGCCATCACAGGCGCAGACATGTCGGTTGCTACCCAGCCGGGAGCAACGCAGTTCACGTAAATGCCATCGCGCGCGAGCTCCGTCGAAAGGCCTTTGACCATGCTGATGACGGCCCCCTTGGACGCCGCGTAGTCGCAGTGGAAGGCTTCGCCGCGCTGACCTGCCGTGGAACTGACGACGACGATGTGACCGCCTTGCGCCTGCTTCTTCATCTGCGCGACGGAATGCTTGACGAGAGCAAAAACGCTTTCCAGGTTGATGGCCAGCGTGCGCCGCCACTGCTGCTCCGGCATGGTGTCGATGGGCTGCTCGTGAGGCGGCCAGATGCCGTGATTGACCACGAGCGCATCAACGCGTCCAAAGCGGCGAACGGCTTCTTCGACCAACTGCTGCTCGGTGCCGCTACCGTCGAGTTCTGCTTGCACGGCATGGCAGCGGTCGGGGCCACACTCGCGAACCAGCGCGTCGGCGGCGTCCTTGGCCTTTTGATAATTGAACACGACGCGCGCGCCGGCTTCGGTGAACATGCGAACACAGGCTGCGCCGATTCCGCGCGAGCCTCCGGTGACGATGGCGACCTGATCGGATAAAGAGAGTGTGACGGGCATCCGCCGCGAATTATAACAACGGCTGAGGGAGCAACAGTCATTGGCCATCGCAACAGCCGGCTTTTCGTCCTTGGAGGGCACGCATTTCAGGAAACAAGATGCTGCTGGACTGGGTTTTAGTGACCGATGGATTCAAAGTCTGGCTTGCCGCCGTTCATCATGCGCTCATGCCATTGCCGTGCGGCCTCAATGAGCGCGCGGAAGATGGCTTTGGACTGCTCGTCCTCGTCATAGGTGCGCTCGGGATGCCACTGCACTCCGATGATGAATTGCGCGGGCGAGACGTTCTCTATGGCTTCGATGATGCCGTCGTCTGGGCAACGGGCGCACACGCGAAGTCCGTCGCCTGCTATCTGGACCGATTGGTGGTGGCTGGAGTTGACGGTGATCTTGGGCGAGCCGTGCTGCTGACCCAGGATACGCGCGAGCAGCGAATGGGACTCGACCACGACAGGGTGCGTGATGGACTCAGTCGTGGGCACGCCGCTCGACCGCGCGTGCCGCACCGGCGACTCTATGTGCTGGACGAGAGTGCCCGTGCGCCAGACATTCAACGACTGCATGCCGAAGCAGATTCCGAGGATCGGCTTGCGCATGTTGTGGGCATCCTGAATCAGTAACTCGTCTGCATCTTCGCGGCGCGGGTCTGGCGCAGCGGTTCGCGGGTCGCGCTCGGCGCCGAACCGCTGCGGATCCACATCGGCATGACTGCCGGGAAGCAACACGGCGTCACACGTTTTGCCGAGCTGAGCGATTTCGCCAGGCGTCGCCAGGATGGACACTTCGACCGGCTCGCCGCCCGCCCGTTCGACGGCGCCCATGTATTTCGGCAGAGTGCGTGTGGAATACGCGGCATCGGAGTTCGGCGTCGGAATGGCGATTCGGGGTTTCATAAGCCAGTGATGAGTGATTAGTAAATCGTGTTGCGTATTCGTAAACCTAGATTGTAATGCTGTGTGGCGCGATGTGCCGAGTTCCCTTCGCTATTCCGACGCGCGATGGAGTTCCGCGTTTTGGGCGGTGGCGGGTGCGCGCGGGTCGGGGACGTCGGAGTGCGCGTAGTAGAGGTCCTCGATGATCTTCTGGGTGCGTGCCGCAAGTTGCTCCATATCGCGCGGGGCCAGACCGGCTGTGGAAATGGGTTCTCCTACTACCAGGCGGAACTGGCGCGGGTAGATGACCCAGGTATTCATCGGCAAGGCTTCATAGGTGCCAACTAGCGCCATGGGCACGATTTCCACGGCGGCCTTGATGCCGACGTAAAAGACTCCGGCGAGGAACGGCTTGATCTGCCCGTCGGGCGAGCGGCCACCTTCGGGAAAGACCAGAAGCGGCATCCCATTGCGCACAGCTTCGCTGGCCTGAATGAGGCTGCGAAGAGAAGCTCGCGCATTCTCTCGCTCGATGGGGATTTGCCCGGAGCGCTTTAGGTGCCATCCAAGAAACGGATATCGAAACAGTTCGCGCTTCGCCATAATGCGGAACTGAAACGGCATTGCCATGTAAAGAGCGGGGATGTCGAGCGCCGAAATGTGATTGACTGCGTAGATGTAAGAACGCGATGTGTCGATCTTATCGAGGCCTTCGACGGAAACGGGGCAGCCCGCTGTGCGCAGAATGAACGATGACCAGAGACGCGCGAAGCCATGCTGGATGCGTCCGCTGCGATCGAAAAACGACGACAGCAGCGATAGCGTGCCGAGTACCACCGTATAGAGATACACGAGAGGGTCGATGACCAGGTAGCAAAGCCAGCGGCGCGCAGCGGTCTTGTTGTGTGTCGATGAACTCATCAGCCTGAGCTTAGGATAAATGAAAAAGAGGTTTGCACCAGCACAACGGCCGTGTGCGATAGCTACCGAGGGGTGTGACGGGTGTGCGTGACAGGTTGCGGGGGCGTTGGTATCCTGCTTTGCTTCTAGATTCGGAGCTTATATGGTCGCAACCGCAGAACTAACTCGACAGAGCTACGCACTCACAAATCCTATTTCGCTGATCGTTGACAAGCCGCGTGAGGAGTTCACGCGCGAAGACCTGATCAAGGTCATCGAAGAGCGCCAGATCGAGCGCATTACGCTGCACTACACAGCGCTCGACGGCAAATACAAAGAGTTGAAGATTCCTATCGCGAATCGCTACCAGGCCGAGCGCATCCTGGCCGACGGCGAACGCGTGGACGGCTCTTCACTTTTCAAGGGCATGGTGCAGACCGCGCTCTCCGACCTCTACGTAGTGCCGCTGTACAAGACGGCGTTCCTGAATCCATTCGATGAAGGAAGCCTCGACCTGACGTGCCGCTACCTGACGCGCGATGGGCAGATGGCGCCGTTCGCCCCGGATACGATTCTGCACAATGCTTCGCAGCTATTCACCCAGCGCACGGGCGCTGAATTGCACGCGCTCGGCGAGCTGGAATTCTTCCTGCTGAGCGATACGCCTTCGCACCTGTTTCCGGCAGATAAGCAGCGCGGATACCACGCGTCCGCACCGTTCGTGAAGAGCGGCGCCATCGTGAACGAGATGATGCGCTATATCGCACAGATCACCGGCGTGGTGAAGTACGCGCATAGCGAGGTCGGCTACATCGACAGCGTGCGTAGCGACCTCGGCGAGATCAAGGGTAAGAGCGCCGAGCAATTGGAGATTGAATTCCTTCCGGCGCCGGTAGAGGATGCGGGCGACCATCTTGCGATGGCGAGGTGGCTGATCCGCAACGTTGCCTACAAGCACGGGTGTGTCGCGACATTTGCGCCGAAGATTGAGGAAGGCGTGGCGGGGAACGGATTCCATATCCACATGGAAATCTTGAAGAATGGCCGCAATGTAATGACCGACGACACAGGAAAACTTTCGACGGATGCGCGAAAGCTGATCGGCGGGCTGTGCACGTACGCCGATACGTTGACGGCGTTCGGGAACACAGTGAGCTCGGCGTATCTGCGGCTGGTGCCGAACCAGGAAGCGCCGACGCGCATCTGCTGGAGCGATATGAATCGCTCGGCGATGATTCGCGTGCCGCTCGGCTGGGGACGGCTACAGCACCTGGCGGGCAAGCTGAATCCGCAACAGACGAGCGAGTTCAGGGAACGCGATGGCCGGCAAACGGTGGAGCTGCGTTCGCCGGATGGTTCGGCAATCGTGCACCTGCTGTTGGCCGGACTAACGATGGCGGCAGAGTGGGGCATGACCCACGCGGAGTCGCTGGAAATTGCGGAAAAGCTCTACGTCCGCGGCAACATCTTTAAGGACGAACAGCTGCTGAACTCGTTGAAACCACTGCCGAAGAGTTGTGTGGAATCGGCACGGGTGCTGGAAGAGAAGCGCGGCTTGTACGAGCGCGATGGACTGTTCCCGACGGAGGTAGTGGACTACGTCGCCAACCTGTTGCGTGAGCAGCAGGATGAAGGCATGAATCAGAGACTTGTAGATCTGCCAGCGGATGATCGTCTGCACGAAACGCGGAAGATCATGCACAAGGACCTGCACAGACACTAAAGGCGATTTGTAATCGGGTAATCGGGAAATGTGTAATTGGAATCAACGGCCTTGGAGCGCAGAGCTTCGAGGCCGTTGCCTTGGTTTCAAATTACCCGATTACAAGCTATCCGATTCGCAAGATTCCTATCGCTTCACCAACGATGTAGATAGAACCTGTGATGACGACAAGGGGTGCGCCCGTCATCGGTAGCGGTTTTGCCGAGGCGTCGCGCGCGAGAGTGAATGCAACATTGAGCGCGTCCGCGACCGATGCGGTTTGCGTCAGGTCGGCACCGGTACGCGCAGCGGCTTCGGCGACTTCGGCGGCGGTCGCAGAGCGCGGATTATTCGCGGCGGTGGTGACGGCGACGTGTTCGGAAAGCGGGAAGAGCACTTCCGCAACCTCGGCAATGGCTTTGTCACGCATGGCGCCGAAGACGAAGAAGAGGCGGCGGTCCGGGAACCGTTCGCTGAGCGCCGAACGCAACGCCCAGGCCCCGGCGGGATTGTGTGCGACGTCGAGCACGATATCGGGCGTGTTGCGGGATGAGTCGGCGGCGACGAACTGGAAGCGCGCTGGCCACTGCGTCTCGCGGACGCCGCGCTCTACGTCGTCGGCGTTGACGCTTATGCCGCAGGCGGAAAGTTCTTCCGCGGTTGAGATGGCCAGCGCAAGATTGCGAATCTGGTGCCGTCCGACGAGGGGCGAGTCGACAAAAATCTCCCGCCCCATTACTGTCAGGCAATATTGCGTGCGCTCGGGTGCGGAGGCATCGAACAGGCTGGCCGCTCCGGGAGACATGGGCGGCATGTAGCGCGTGGCGTTCACGGCCTTAGCGCCTGCGTCGATCATGGCGCGACCCAGAACGTCATTCGCTTCGGGATGCTGCGGAAGCGTTACGGCGGGACGGTCGCGCCGGAAGATACCGGCTTTCTCTTTCGCGATCTCGCCAATGGTGTCGCCAAGGTACTTCTGGTGATCGAGCGCGATGTCGGTAATCACGGAGACGCATGGCTCGACGACGTTGGTGGCATCGAGGCGTCCGCCCATGCCGACTTCGAGCACGGCAACCTGCACGCCGGAGCGCCCGAAATACTCGAAGCACATGGCGGTGAGCATCTCGAAAAAGCTGGGATGCCAGGGAAGTTTGCCTTCTCTCACGAGCCTCTCGGCAACGTCCTCAACGCGCTCGTAGGCCGCGGCGAAGTCGCCGTCGGAAATGGCTTCACCGTTGATGCGAATGCGTTCGTTGATGCGCACCAGGTGCGGCGACGTGTACAGGCCAGTGCGGTGCCCAGCGGCGCGAAGAATGGATGCGAGCGTCGCGGCCGTGGAGCCTTTTCCGTTCGTTCCGGCAATGAGCGCAGAGGGGAAGCGGCGTTCAGGGTTTCCGAGCGGTTCGAGCAGGACGCGCATATGCGCAAGATCGAACTTGTGAGAAGGTGTTCGGTATAACTCGTGTCCGAGTTCGTAAAGGCGGTCGACGGCAGTGGAGTAGGGAAGCATTGGCTATGAGAGGGAGGACTTAGTCAGTCGCCCGGCTTCTAAGCTTATAGCGGCTAGCTTCCAATGACTAGCTTTCGATCGCCAGCCAAGGATGGAGCCTCCGCCGAGAGGCGAAGGCTCCGTGAAGCTATTGTTTCGGCGCGCTTTCGGCTGGTTTTTTGTCGGATGCTGCGCCATGTCCCATGCCCATGCCACGCCCGCCACGTTGCGCCCGTTCATATTTCATGGACATTGAGGGCTTCCATCCGCCCTTGCCGTCGCCACTCTCCATCAACCAGTCGAAACCCTGGCGAGTGATGTTGCTGTAGGTCTGGCGGGTGGGGATCGTCTGATCGCCCATCTTCATTTCAGCGGTGAACACGAGTTTGTCGCCTTCCCACTTTCCTTCGCCGACCGGTTCGCAAGTTGGCCCCCAGGCGTCACACCAAAAACCGGAGTAGGCCTTTTTGCTGGCGTCCCAGTACGTGACGCCATGTCCGGCGAACGGACCCATCTTACCGAAATCCATGCGCGAATCCGAGATCACCGAGAAGCCGCCAGGACCACGTCGCGCGACCTCCATGCCGGAGCCTTCGGCTCCACCGGGAATCCAGTTCTCGTCCAATACCTTGCCGGTGACTTTCCATCGTCCTACGAAGTGCCGTGCCAGTTTCTTGATCTCGTCCGAGGGCTGCGGAGCGCTCTGCTCAGGCTTGCTCTGAGGCCCTTGAGCGGCGGACTTCTGCTCCGTCTTGGCAGCTTTGCCGTCTTTCTTAGTCGTCTGTTGCGCGAGCGCGAGCGCGAGCGGCGTAGCCAGCGACAGCGCAAGTCCGATCACAACCAGTCTTTGCAACCGCATCTTTCTTCCCTCCGGTCAGATGCCGAACTATACACGAATGGCGGACCTTCGGCGAGACGCCAAGCTTCCGAAAGCAAGAGCCCCGTTCTCTTCCTGAGCGAGGGCGCAAGCCCGAAGTCGAAGGATCCATTTTGCCAGCTCCGCGCAGATCGAAGGGGTCCTTCGACTTCGCGACTGCGTCGCTTCGCTCAGGAGGACAACGGCGCCCGAAACCGGGTGCCAGCGCTCGAAATACATGGCTTGCAAACTCAAATGATTGATTCGAACTTCTCGCGCGGCGCTTTGCAGATGGCGCAGCGGACCAGCTCGGCATCGGCCGTCGTGTATCCGCACACTACGCAGACGTAGAAGGCCGTCGCGGTCCGTTGCTGCTCGAGCGAGTTGAGGGCCACCGTGTAGAGGCTGGCGTGCTCGGCTTCGGCTTCGAGCGCGAACTGGAACGTGCGCAAGGCGGCGGAGTTGTTCTGCGCTTTGGCTTCGCGGATGAAGCCCGGATACATGACATCGCGCTCGTACTCCTCCCCGGCAATGGCGCATTTGAGATTTTCGGCGGTCGACTTCACTTCCGGCGTTTCGATCTTCGCTTCCGGCTTGGCGCCGAGCTTCTCGAGAACGCGAGCATGGTTGGCGGCGTGTATCTGCTCGGCACGCGAAGCAGCGCGGAAGAGGCTGGCAACGCGAGCGTACCCTTCTTCACCGGCTTTGCTGGCAAAGAGCGCGTACTTGGCAGCGGCATTGCTCTCGCCGTTGAAGGCTGCCTGGAGGTTTTGGATGGTGACTGCGGTATTCGGTGAAACGGAGGGTGTGGACATGATGGCTCTCCTTGGTTTGTTAATTGTAGGGAAGCCAGGGTAGGGAATCTGTGACGGACAAACAGCGCGATCTGTGAGGGATTGATGTTTTGCGAGTGCACGTGCGGTCAGAAGTCGCGTCCAGATCCGTCCTTTGCTGAACGGATCTGGATACGGAACTTGCCGGCGATTATGCTGGGACTGGCATCATGAATTCAATTGCGCGCGCGATGTAGCCCTTGAGATCACGGCGGTGAACGACCGCGTCGAGCATTCCGTGCTGCATGAGGAATTCGCTGCGTTGGAAGCCTTCAGGAAGCTTTTGCCGAATTGTCTGCTCGATGACACGCGGTCCGGCGAAACCGATGAGCGCGCCCGGTTCGGCGATGTTGAGGTCGCCGAGCATTGCGAAGGATGCCGTCGTGCCGCCAGTCGTCGGATCGGTCAGGACGGCTATGTAGGGAACCCTTGCATCGTCCATGCGTCCAAGCGCAGAAGAAATTTTGGCCAGGGTCATGAGGCTGACAACGCCTTCCATCATGCGGGCGCCGCCCGAGGCAGCGACGATAATGAGCGGGAGGCGTTCCTTGGTGGCCTTCTCTACGGCACGGGTGATGACTTCGCCAACAACAGCGCCCATGCTGCCGCCGATGAACGAGTACTCCATGGCGCTGACAATGGCCGGGTGTCCGTTGATCTTGCCGCGCCCGTTGACGATGGCGTCCTTGAGGCCCGTCGTTTGTTTCGCTGCCTTGAGACGCGAGGCATAGGGCTTTAGGTCGGTAAACTTCAGCGGGTCCGTGGAAGACAGGTTGATGTCTTCAAGCTGGAACTCGCCGTCGTCGAAGAGTTGCGCCAGGCGCATCCGGGCGTCCACGCGGAAGTGCTTGTCGCACTTGGGGCAAACGTTCAGATTCTCTTCGAGGTCTTTCTTCCAGATGATCTGGCGGCACTGGTCGCACTTGACCCAGAGCCCTTCGGTGCGGACTTTCTTCTCGCCCGATGTGTCTAACTGTTGCGATTGCCGCTTAAACCACGTCATAAAAGCAGGTCTCAGTTCTCGGTTCCCGGTTCTCAGCTAAACCAGCCGATGCTGCCGACCGGGAACGGAATGCCGCGGCTGCGACCGACGGCTTGGGGATGAAGGCGCTGAGAGCACGCCATGAATTCTAGTACTCGATGCCGCGCTGGGCCTGAATGCCCTTCTGGTATGCGTGCTTGACCTCACGCATCTCGGTCACGGTATCTGCCAAGTCAACAATTGTGGGGTGTGCGTTGCGCCCCGTCAAGATCACGTGCACCATTTCCGGACGCCGCTTCAGAACCTCGAGTACTCTCTCCGGATCGAGCATCTTGTAGCTGATGGCGTAATTGATCTCATCGAGCACCACGAGATCCCACTCGCCAGAGAGGATTGCCTGCGCCGCTTCCGCCCAGGCTTCTTCCACCAGACGGATGTCTTCGGGATCGGTCTCGGCGCCGCCAACCTTCACGAAACCGCGTCCCATCTGCTTCATGACAAACCGGTCGCCAAACGCCTGGACGGCATCCAGTTCGCCGTAGTGCCACGAGCCCTTCAGGAACTGAAGCATCAGGACGCGCAGACCGTTGCCGACGGCCCGCAAAGCGGTTCCCATGGCGGCCGTCGTCTTGCCTTTACCGGGACCGGTGTTGACGATGATGAGGCCTTTGCGGACATCGCTCACGGCAAGACCGCCGCAGGCTCTGGTGTGTCAACGCGGATTTCAGTTCTCATTCGCAAACACTAACCTCCGATGCGTTCGTAGCTTTCGTGTCTTCCTGAGCGAGGAGCCCACCCCGAGTCGAAGGATCCCTAATGCTACACGGCTCTCAAGCTTCGTCGTGACAATGTCGTTCGGCTCAATCCGCGTTCATCCGCGGCTCCCAAACGCGCTAGTGCCCCGTGTGATACGGATGTCCCTTAAGGATTGTAAATGCTCGGTAGAGTTGTTCCAGCAAAACGACGCGGGCGAGTTCGTGGGGCAGGGTCATGCGTCCAAGGGAGAGGCGAACTGTGGCGGCCTTTAGCGACGGCTCGCTCCATCCATCCGAAGGACCGATGGCGAAGAGCAACTCCTGCGTGCCGCAGTCCTGATAGTCTCGAATAAGATCGGCTAACTCCTCTGAGCTGAGCTGCTTACCACGCGAATCGAGCAGGACCATGACGGGCGCGGTGCGCGCCACTTTGTCGGCCAGTTTGAGGACGGCGACTTCGCTGGGGAGTTCGTGCGTTTCAGTTGGGACGTAGCGCGCCAGGCGTTTGGCGTACTCGGCCGTGAGCGACTGGATGGCCGCTTCCTTCGTCTTGCCAACCCATGCCACGCGAAGCTTCACGGGAACGAGGCTATCAGTTCGGTGATGCTGGCGTATAGTCGCATCGGAGACGGGCTATGAAATGGATCGTGCTCGGCGTCGTTTTATTCATCGTATTCGCCATTTTTCGGCGCATGAGCCAGGAGAGCCGGCTGGTGAACACAGGCGTCATGACCATCTGGCAGCAACGGGCGCCAATGGCCTTCGAAGATTTCTACGCGCACTTCTATGCCAGGTCAGGCATCCCGGCGGAGGACGTGCGGAAAATTCTGCAAATGATTGCCCAAGGCACGGGCGTGCCGGAAGACCGTTTGCGTCCTGAAGACCGCCTTGAGGATCTGAAACCGGGCGCGCTGCGCATGCAACTTGGGCTGATGAAGCGCCTCTTGATGAACGAACAGATCCGGCGCGAGATGAAGATCGAGGCGCCACAGGACTGGAAAGTAGATACGGTACACGAAGTGATCACTACACTAGGCCCTTACGGCCATCACGCACATACGGCGGGAGAATAGATTGGCTCTGCTGGCTTTATTCGGACTTGGCCTCGTAGGGGTCGTGGTGCTGGCGTTGCTTCGGGTGAATCGCTGGCGCTGGCAAGCGCCTGAGGCTACAGAACCTGCGAAAGAACGGCACGAGGAGCGGGAGGCTAGCGATGTAGCGCAGGGGCGTAGCTAACGCAGACCGTATTTCTTGCGTTTCTCCAGAAGTGTTTTTCTGCTGATACCCAGAATGGCTGCAGCCTTCGACTTCTTGCCGCGTGTGTGATCCAGAATTTCCTCGATGTAGCCGCGCTCCAGTTCTTCGAGCGTCAGTTTGCTGCTGGAAGTCGAACTACCTCGGCGCACGTATGCCGGCAAGTCTTCCGGTCCAATCTCTGGCGATGTGCTCATGATGATACCGCGTTCGACGATGTTGCGCAGTTCGCGTACATTCCCTGGAAAGCTGTACTCCTCGAGGGCCGAGATAGCCTCCGGCGCAAAGCAGTGGTGCGGCTTGCGATGCATGGTGGCGAGCTTAAGCAGAAAATGTTGAGCCAGAGGCGCGATGTCTGCCGGGCGCTCGCGCAAGGGCGCGATGACGAGCGGGATTACGTTGAGCCTGTAATAAAGGTCTTCGCGGAAGGTCCGGCGAGCGACGGCGCTTTCCAGATCGATGCTGGTGAGGGCGATGATGCGGGCGTGAAAGGCGATGGGCCGGTGTCCGCCAAGTCGGTCGAAGCGCTTTTCTTCGATGGCGCGCAGGAGCTTGGCCTGCATTGAGATGGTAAGCGCACCGATTTCATCCAGGATGATGGTTCCAGCTCCGGCGCTCTCCAGGCGGCCGCGCTTCATCTGCGTGGCACCCGTGAAGGCGCCTTTCTCGAAGCCGAACAGCTCGCTTTCAAGAAGTTCCTGCGGCAGGCTGGCGCAATCGATCTTGAGAAGAGGCTCGTTGGCGTTGGTGCCGAGGTAATGCAGAAGCGATGCAACGAGGTCTTTTCCGGAGCCGCTCTCGCCACGCACGAGCACCGTGGATGCGGCAGCCGCGACTCTGCGAATCTGCTCGAGCAGGCGCAGACTGCTGGCATCTGACGCAACGAACGAACCGAGCACGGCGTCTGGAGTAAGCGCTCCAATGGCGTTGTCAGAAACGCCAGTAGAAGCGGGCGGAGTGTCGGGTAACGGAGTATCGATTGAACGCGAAGGTACGCCGGCGCCGAACGCGTCAGTCCGGCGCGGCATCGTGATTAGCCCTTCGTCGTACGCACGTGCGCACGCGGCTTCTTCGACACTGGTTTCTTGGTGGTTTTCTTAGCAACAGCTTTGCGAGCCACGGTCTTCTTCGCCAAGGTTTTCTTGGCTGCGGTCTTGCGCGCGGGTGCTGCGCTTCTGCGCGCAGCGGCAGTTTTCCGGGAGGCTGTTCCCTTTTTCGCTGGCACGGCTTTCAGCTCGGATTCGGTCCAGCGCTTTGCGGATTTCCAAAGCCGTTCCAGATCGTAGAACTTACGAGCGTTCTCCGAGAAGATGTGGACAACGAAGTCCACGTAGTCGAGAAGAATCCACTCGGCGGTATCGTGGCCCTCGCGATGATTCGGTTCCACGCCGAGCTTCGAGAGTTTCTGCTCGACTTCATCGGAGATGGCTTGTACCTGTCGCGGGTTGCTACCCGTGCAAATTACAAAATAGTCGGTGAAGGCGCTGGATTCTTTTGGAAGCTCCAGGATGGTGATGTTCTCCGCCTTCTTCTCATTCGCGGCTGTGAGTACGGTTCGAACCTGCTTCTTGACTTCGCTCTGCTTCATCAGTCCTCGTCTTTATAGTGTGTGCGAGCTGCTGCACGATCCCTGCTTCAGGGGTTTTTGCGATGGCTGCGGCCACCGACTACGTGCAACTGTTTGCGATGTTCGGCCTGTCCGCCGTTGGTTCGCACTGTCAATGTTTCAAGGCGGTTGGGCTCGGGGTTGCCGGGCTCCGGTTTCCCCGGCTTATACAGCTGCAATTTACGAATGTACTCAGCCACTTCTGGGCCGACGAAGTTGGCAATTGGCCTGCCTGTCGCGACGGCGGAGCGAATCTTGGTGGCGCCGACCGCTTCTTTCACTTCGTCCAGCAGGTGGATGGTCGTCCCGGCGAGAACGATATCGCCGCCAGCTGGCTGCTGCTTGAAAAGTCTGCTCACCTGTTCTGCTGGACGCAACGTCTCAGGCAGTGCGGAGGCGACGTCGTTGAGCGAATACCCGGGACGGCTGGCGACGATGAACTCGCACTCCTGCAACAACTCGACCGGGCTACGCCACTTGGCAACATCCATAAAGGCGTCGATGCCGATGATGAAGAAGAGGCGGTCAACCTTGCGAACGCGCTGTTTGAAGCGACGAACGGTGTCGATGCTGTAGCTGGCAAGCTTGCCTTCCGCCTGGATGATCTCCGGCGATTCGAGCAGCGATGGGACGAAATTCTTCTCCCCGGCCAGGGCAAGCGCGAGCATGGCATAGCGGTGGTAATAAGGCGTGATTGCTTGTGTCTGCTTGTGCGGCGGAATGTCTGCGGGCACAAAATAAACGCGCCCAAGCTGGAAGCGTTCTGCCGCAGCACGCGCGACGGCGAGGTGACCGTGATGAACCGGATCGAAGGTGCCACCGAAAATTGCGATATTCATTCTGCGAAAAGGTTACGTCCCGTGGCTAGTGTCCGTTGTGCAACCGGCAATGATCAAGCAGAAAACCCGGGGCGTAACCCGCACGTAACGGGGGGAGCTCTGCCGCACCCCGCCTGCTGTGCAACTGCCTATTGTGATGTCAGGGCGACGCAGTGAATTGCCTGCCCATGTGGTCAGCGGGACGAGGTGCTTGTTTCACCAAAGTTATCCACGGCCTCCTCGGCAGCGGCAGCTTCCCGAACCTCCTGCACCTTGCGCGCCATGGCCCACTTGAGTTCCTCGATGCCCTCTCCGGTGACAGCCGAAATGGGATAGAACTCCAACTTCTTGCGCTTTGCGAACTTCTTCACCTTCGCGAGCTTTTCCTCATTGGCGGCATCAATCTTGGAAGCAATGAGCAACATCGGCTTCGCGGCAAGTCCTGCGCCGAAGTTCTCCAGCTCTCCCATGATGACGTCGAAGTCCTTCACCGGATCGGGACGGCCGCTGGCATCGGAAACATCGACCAGGTGCACGAGCAAACGCGTGCGCTCGATGTGGCGCAGGAACTGTACGCCCAAGCCGGCACCCTGACTGGCACCCTCAATGATGCCCGGAATGTCTGCGACGACGAAGCTGACCTGGTCAGGTTCTTCACCGACGGCGACCACGCCGAGATTGGGCTGCAAGGTCGTAAACGGATAATCGGCGATTTTGGGGCGTGCGGCGGAAATCCGCGAGATAAGCGTGGACTTGCCCGCATTCGGATAACCGAGAAGACCGACATCGGCCAGCAGTTTGAGTTCAAGCCGAAGGAGGCGTTCTTCGCCGGCGCGTCCGGGCTCGCACTCTCGTGGCGCTTGATGCGTCGCCGTTGCGAACCGGGCATTGCCTCGTCCTCCGCGTCCGCCCTTGGCGATAACGATGCGATCATTCGGACGCCTGAAATCGTGTACCAGCTCGCCAGTCTCGGCGTCATAGACGATCGTCCCAACGGGAACCTTGAGGACGATGCTTTCGCCTTCGGCGCCGGTTCGATTGGAGCCTTCGCCGTGGCGTCCGCGCTGCGCCTTGTACTCGGGATTGAAACGAAAATGCACGAGCGTGTTGTGGCGCTCGCTGGCCTCCATAAGGACGTCGCCGCCGCGGCCGCCGTCGCCGCCGGAAGGACCGCCACGCGGAACAAACTTTTCGCGGCGGAAGGCCATGCAGCCGTTTCCGCCACCGCCGGACGCTACACGGATTTTTGCCTCGTCAACAAACATAGATTCGACACTTTTTGACAGATGCGTGGCCGCCGGGAAGGAAACACAGTCGTGAAGAAATTCCGGGCGCAGCAACCCACCAGTAGCAGCCCGGAATTTTCACATGCGAAAAACGCACAGCCCGGCGCTGAGGCCGGGCTGACCTTAACCTACTAGAGCCGACGCGAGGCGGTGCTGAAAAGGGATTCCTCGCCACGCCTGAACAGCCCGATGCGCAAGGCGCATCGAAATGTTTACGCTTCCGGGATCGGATCGATGTGAACGAACTTGCCCAACTGGCCCCGATCGACGAACTTGACTGTGCCGTCAAGTTTGGCGAACAAGGTGTCGTCTTTGCCGCGGCCTACATTAAGGCCCGGCTTGATGCGAGTGCCGCGCTGGCGAATGATGATCGTGCCGCCGGTGACGACCTGGCCACCAAAGGCCTTCACGCCAAGGCGCTGCGCATTCGAATCACGGCCGTTTCTGGAACTACCTAAACCCTTCTTGTGTGCCATAGCTGAAATCCCAATCTTGTAGCTGAATCCGCCGGGACCGAGCCGTGAGGCTGTGGTCGCGACGCGGAAACACTACTTCTTTGTTGTCTTCTTCGCCGCCGTCTTTTTGGCAGCGGTCTTCTTCGGTTTCGCTTCGGCAGCGGGTTTAGCGGCGACTTCAGCCTTGGAAGCTTCGGCCTTGGGAGCCTTCACTTTCTTGGCCGGCAGTTCGGGCGCGCTGAACGTCTGTCCGTCGAAGCTGATCTCGGAAATGCGGATCTCGGTGAAAGCCTGGCGATGGCCGCGCAGTTTCTTGTACTGCTTCTTGCGCTTAAAGTGGAAGACCAGGATCTTGTCGGCACGACCGTCGCCGAGCACCTGACCTACGACGCGAGCATCGGACGCCTTGCCGACGTGGCCTTCCGAGCCGCTGACAGCGAGAATATCGCTGAACTCGATCGTTGGATCGCCGTTCGCAGGCGAAGTCTTCTCAATTCGGATTACGTCCCCGGGTGCGACGCGATATTGCTTTCCCCCGGCGCGGATTACCGCGTACATAGCAATGCCTCCGTAAACTTGCGCTCCAGCGCAAGCTTTCTGCCTGCATGGAGAACCTGAGTCGAAACTGTGCGCTTGCACTTCCCCGGAGAGCGGAACCTCTTGTTCTCTACATTGGCCGAGACGGCCAGACTTCGGGGTGTCCCTGCCGGGACCTGATAGTACAGGCAAACCATTGAATCTTATCTGTTCGGAGCCACAGCGTCAAACCCAAGCTGCTGGGAATCGAGAAAGACACCCTCATCAGAACCACCAGCCTACACCACTGTTGTCATCAATGAAGCACCTGGTGTGAACTTACAGGCTTTTGGAGACATCAACCCTCAAGGCCAAAAGCCGCACTTCCATTCAGTGCGAGTTACGGCACACCTGAAGGCGTTTTAGTTTCAAGCAGCGAGCCTCCGATTTCGAAAACTTTTTCTACGAATTCCGCGATGGCAATGGCTGGTGTCGCGAGTAACGCACCTTCATAAAAATGAGTGGGACCTGGAAGACGAAAGTAACCCCATTCGCGATGATCATGGGCCAGGAGTTCAGATAGATGCCGTAGATGACCCAGAGCACGACGCCCACGCTGAAACTAATCAGCATGGCATACGAGAGGTCTTTCACGGACTTGGAACGGAACGTATGCAGTACCTGTGGCATGAAGGCCACGGTTGTAAGAGTTCCGGCTAAAAATCCTACGATGGTAAACAGAACCGCCATTTTAAACAGCTTTCTCCTTGAGAGCTCGCGCTAGGGGCAGTAGAGCGCGGAAATCAAAATTCCTGTTTCATAAACCCTGTTTCACGAAAAAGTAGAGCGACATGGCCGCGCCGGTTGCGATGACGGCGTAGCGCACGTGTGCGGGATTCATGCGCTGCGCGTAAAAAGCGCCGTAGTATCCGCCGGCCGCGGCTCCGACCAGCATGAGCAGCGCCTGCGGCCACACCACGGCTCCGGCGATGATGAATGTGACAATCGCCACGCCGTTGCAAATGGTGGCGAGCACAGTCTTATAAGCGTTCATGGTGTGGATGCTTTCGACCCCGAGGATCGCAAACAAGGCGAGCATAAGGATGCCGGCTCCGGCACCGAAGAATCCTATGTACACCGCGATGCACAACTGTACCAGCGCGCCACCAAGCATCGCCAGGCGAGTGCGGTTCTTCATGTGCTCACTGCGCTGACGGATCCACTTGCTGATGATTCCACTGAAAACGAAAAGTAACGTGGAGGACGCGAGCAGGTACGGGATTAGGCGAAGGAAAGTCGCCTGCGGAGTTTTGAGCAGAATGACCGCGCCGAGCACTCCGCCGATGAACCCGGTGACGACAAGCGGGAGCAGCATGTTGCGCCCCTCGCCCGCTAGTTCGCGGCGATAGGCTCCGACGCTGGCGAGCGTGCCCGGCCACAGTGCCATCGTGTTCGTGGCATTCGCGTTGATGGGCGGCATACCAGTCACAACCAGGGCAGGAAAGCACAGGAAGCTGCCGCCCCCGGCAACGGAGTTCACAGCACCGCCGACGAGCGCGGTTACAAAGAGGATTGCAGCTTGTTGCAAGGTCATCGGGAGTTCGGCAAATTTACACGCAGAGCAACTAAGAAGTAGACCATAGCGGCAGCGTTCGGCTCAGTGACTTAGACGAATTGCGTGCGCGGGTCGCTAAATTCGGTCGAGTTCCGTCCGAGTGCGTTCGTTACGTATGTTGCCGGTGTTAAGCGTTGTCTTGGGCTCGAGTAGCATCACTTCGACTTCGTCGTCTGCGAAAGGCAGGTGCTCGGTGCCGCGCGGGATGACGACAAACTCGCCGGGCTCGATTCGCAACTCGCGCTCGCGGCCGTTTTCGCGGATGAACATGTGAAGGGTGCCGCGCACGACCAGGAAAAGTTCGTCCTCGTTCTGGTGGTGGTGCCAGACGAACTCTCCCTTTAGCTTCGCCAGCTTAACGTAGCTGTCGTTCAGCTCGCCCGCGATCTTTGGCGACCACAGGTCGTCGAACGACGCGCAAATTTACGCGTGAGATTAACGACTTCGATCATGCTTACATGGTAAGCGCGACGGGGAGATTTTGTGGAGACGGATCTGGGTGGAGTAGACAGGGCGTTTGAGCGGGGCTCTGAATTTTTATCTTGGGTCGTCCTGAGGTCACGCCGCTTTGTGCGAGTCCGAAGGATCTGCTTTGTTGTGAACAGCAGATCCTTCGCTACGCTCAGGATGACCCCACTTCTTGCATGTGGTTTCGACGCAGCCTGTAAAGCCGCTGGGGTAATGTCCACCACATTACTTCCTGTTGAACTTCCTATTGGACATAGAGGTTCTGGAAGGCGGCATATGTCTTTCCCTCTGTGTCCCAGGCTTTTACTGCCACGATATGTGTCGTCCCTTTCGGCAAGTTAATTTGGGCGGTGATACCGGGGCCCGTCGATGTCGCGATCACTTTGGAATCCAAATAGACCTTCATGCTAGTGGTCGGCTTTGGGTTATTGACAACCTGCGCGTCAAGGCGGAAAGACGAAGAGACGTCTGGGCCTGTCGGGTTGTGAATCACGATGCCCGGCGAGCATGCCCCGGTTTTCGGATTGCAGGTGTAGTCGTAGAAAGTTTTTATATTGTGTACCGACTTGAAGGTGTGGCCTGCGTAATCTTTGGCAACGATGGCGACACGATGCGATCCAGCTGCGACGCCGACGCTGGTCAGTATGTAGTTATTGGAACTGCCGACCCGGAAGATGCCGTCCACATAAACACTGAGCGACCTGATCTTGGAGCCACCGCCGCGAGCCGTGGCGGAAATGCTGACACTGCTGTTGGGCTGC
This sequence comes from Clostridia bacterium, assembly GCA_035561135.1. NCBI lineage: Bacteria > Bacillati > Bacillota > Clostridia > Clostridia bacterium. The sequence goes on along the minus strand of DATMYA010000052.1, from coordinate 157,776 downwards.
GAGCTATCGCTTTTAGGCCAGCAGAAATTGATTCCGGGCTCACTGGGTGTGCTACAAAATCCAACGCCAAAGCCGACCACCCTGAAGGAGCGACTGGCCTGGTAGGCGTTACCGGCACTGTCCCAGGCTTTAACGACTATGTTATGCAACCCATTAATCATCCCGTAGTCATAGAGCGTGCCTGGAAGGAAGTCGAAAGAATCCACAAGTTTTCCATTGTCGTAAACGGCGGACTTGACGATAGAGCCGGATTTCGCCGTTGCTCCCATCTCGATGCCAGCTGCGTACGTGACCTTGGAATCCTGTGACGGAAAGCAGATTCGCAAGCCCGGCGTAGACGGTGCCGCGCAGTCGGCAAATGCCGAAGCCGAAACAAAAATGACGAGTAGAAGGAAGAGCAGGGCGGTGAATCGAGCGGAGTTGATGGTCACAGTTGCGCCTCTTTATTGGGACTGAGCTTGCTCTCTAGCTAGCTACCCTGAAAAGCAATTAAGCAGCCACGTACAACTCACATTTTTGCCCTGCTCTCCACAGGTAAGTAGAAGTCGTTTGTAGAACAATGCTCACACGCAGAATGCGCGTACTCAGGATGAGTTGTTTTTACCGGGGAGTAACTCGATTGCGAGCACGTTTGTCCAAGCAAAGCTGACGGCCGTGTTAACTAAAGAGCTCGGGATCGGTCTGTCGCAGGCGCTTGAGGAAGTCTGCCCATAGTGGCTGAAGGAATGGGATACGCGCGATCTCGCGCTTTGCTGTGAGCGCGTGCTCCAACTTGATAGGCTCCGGGGTAAGTCCGGTTGCGCGCGCAGCGACAGCGACGGATATATTGCGCAAGCACATGCCTTCGAGCAAGAGCATGAAGGCCGTTGCAATCTGAATGTTGGGCCCGCTGGTAACTGCGCCGTGGTTGGGCAGGATAGCCGCGCGATACTCTCCGACCTTGCGCGCCAACGGCATCACGCGATCTTCGGTGGCGTCGATGCCCTCGTAATCTTCTTCGATGACACCGACATCGCCGGCGAGCACGCAGCTTTCCTGATCATAGATTTGAGGTACGGTGCGGAAGACGCTCCAGGTGACAGTGGCAGGTGGATGCGTATGCGCTACCGCTGTGACGTCAGGATTCTCGCGATGGATGATTCCGTGCAGCACGATGGTGTCATTGACGACGCCCTCGCCATCCAGAATCTTGCCATCGTAGCTGACGGTGAGAATGTCCGACGCGGTCAGGGTCGCGAACGACGGGCCGAAGCGGTTCACCAGCATCCTGTCGCTGCCGATGGCAACGCTGAGGTGCCCAGCATTGGCAACGCTGAGCCCCGCCCGATACAGGATTCGCGCAGCACAACACATATCGAACTTAATGCCTTCGAACTCTCTGACTTCCGACATGAGCACCCCACTCACGCGCTACTTCTGCGGCGAAGTATAGCGTAACCAGAAGAAAATGCCCGGACGGAAACGTCCGGGCATCTTCTTTTCGGCTGGTGTATTTATGCCAGTGTCGGGGCCTTCGTCTCGATCAACCTCTTGATTCGTTCAACAAAGTCGGCGACCGGGTACGTGCCTTCCGCCTTCTCCTGGCCGCGGACGCGCACGTTGACCTCGTTGGCTTCGGATTCCTTGTCGCCAACCACGAGGATGAATGGGACCTTCTGCATCGCGTGCTCGCGGATTTTCGCGTTCATCTTCTCGTTGCGAGCGTCAACGTGTACACGAACGCCGATGGCCTTCAGTTGATCGGCCACTTTGTTTGCGTAGTCAACGTGGCGCTCGGCGATCGGAACGAGTGCAACCTGCGTTGGCGAGAGCCACACAGGAAATGCGCCGGCGTAGTGCTCGATGAGGACGCCGAAGAAGCGCTCGACCGAACCGTAAAGTGCGCGGTGCACCATCAATGGCTGATGGCGCTGGCCGTCTTCGCCGACGTACTCCAGGCCGAAGCGTTCCGGCAGGGTGAAGTCGAACTGCACGGTCGAGAGCTGCCACAGCCGTCCGATGGCATCGACAAGTTTGACGTCGATCTTCGGCCCATAGAACGCTGCTTCGCCGGGAATCGTCTTGTAAGGAATGCCTCGACGTTGCAGTGCATTCTCAAGCGAACGCTGTCCGAGGTCCCACTGTTCATCGGTGCCGGCGTAGTTCTTGCGGTCCTTCGGGTCCCAGGTAGAGAGCTCAACCTGGTACTTCTCAAAGCCGTAAGTGTTGAGCACGGCGAGAGCGAAGTCGATGCAGGCGACTACCTCGTCCTCAATCTGCTGCGGAGTGCAGAAGATGTGGGCATCGTCCTGAGTGAAGCCGCGCACGCGCAGAAGTCCGTGCATCACGCCTGACCGTTCGTAGCGATACACGGTGCCGAGTTCGCCCAGTCGCACAGGCAGGTCGCGATAAGACTTGAGCGAGTCCTTATAGATAAGGATGTGGAACGGACAATTCATGGGCTTCATGCGATATTCCGCATCGTCCAGTTCCATGGTGTCGAACATGTTCTGCGAGTAGTAGCCTTCATGACCGGAAGTTTGCCAAAGCTGGCGTCGCGCAACGTGCGGCGTGAAGACGAGCGAGTAACCGCGCTTGAGGTACTCCGCGCGAAGCCAGTCTTCCATGAGCGTGCGCATGAGGCCGCCCTTGGGATGCCAGAAGATGAGCCCGGGGCCGGCCAGTTCCTGGATCGAGAACAGATCAAGCTGTTGGCCAATCACGCGATGGTCGCGGCGCTTGGCCTCTTCCAGTCGCGCCATGTACTCGTCCATATCCTTCTTGGAAAAGAATGAGGTGCCGTAGATGCGCTGGAGCTGCGGGTTCTTCTCGTCGCCGAGCCAGTAGGCGCCGGCGATGTTGAGCAGCTTGAATGCCTTGATCTTCCCAGTTGAGGGAATGTGGGGGCCGCGGCAGAAGTCCACAAACTTGCCGGTCTTGTAGAGCGAGATTTTTTCGTCCGGCTTCGTGAACTGCTCGATGAAGTGGCACTTCATGAAGTCGCCTTCGGACTTGAACCGCTCAAGACCTTCGGTGCGTGGCAGGAATTCGCGCGCATAGGGTTCGTTGCGCTGCACAAGCTCCTGCATCTTCTTTTCAATCTTCGCCAGGTCGTCGGGCGTGAACGGCGTTGGACGATAGAAATCGTAGAAGAATCCATTCTCGGTGGCGGGGCCATGGCCCAGCTTGGTTTCCGGGAAGAGTTCCAGGACGGCGGCGGCCATGAGGTGCGCCGACGAGTGGCGGAAAACTTCCAGCGACTCGGGATCCTTCTCGGTGAGGATGCGGAGCGCGGCATCGTTCTCGATCGGGCGAGTGAGATCGACCAGTTCGCCATCTCCATTGCTGGTTACACTGTCGCTTACATTCCTGGCAACATCGCTGCTTACGATGTCAGTGCCATTCTTGCTTCCATCGAAGGGCGCGATCTTCGCGACCAAAGCGGCGTCTGCCAGACGCGGGCTGATGGAACGGGCAATGTCGAGGGCGGTGGTGCCCTGCGGAACTTCCTTGATGCTGCCGTCGGGGAGCTTAACTTTAATTTGATCTGCCATATAAAAACGCCTTGGCAACCGCTGCTACAGCCCACTTCAGGGATGTGCAGTCGAATCGCCCGGAATCTACTCAGTTTAGAGACGTTGGGGGTAGGGGTCAAACAAACGCCCTAGGCGCGTGTTCGCAAAGCTGTTCGTATCTCGTTGAAGACGGTGTACAGCAGCGCGACTAATCCGCTGATGATTGCCAAAGGAATGGCAACCAGGCGGTAGGCCACAGTTACGTCCGGATGCGAATGGTTCACAATGGCATAGGCGACCGTACCCAGAATGCCCATCAACAAACCCAACCCCATGCCGAGCGCGGCGAACATGAGCGAAAGCAGGATGACGCGAAAGGTCTTCATGAAGAAGAGCATCAATCGGCTGGGACGCGCAGGTACAGAGACATCTTCGTACACTCGGCTGACCTCCACGAACAGAAAACACTACAACATTTTGCGCTCTGATGCAGCCGTGATCCCCATGAAAGCAAAGCCGGCTTGCTTGGGCCACAGGTTTTTTGCGGCCGCCGCGTTAGAATGGCGCGTCGAACGGCTGCGCTAAAATAGGGACTCGCATGTCACAAACAACTCCGGTCACAACGCATACGCCTGCAGAAGTACTCACACTCGCGCCAGTACAGCAGGCACCCAACGGGATCTGCTTCGGGTCGATGGGGGAGATTACGGTCTCGACCTCTGACCTGGAGCGCATGGTTTCCGCCGTCCCGGCCGCAGTTGCTGCGGCCCTGGAGCGCAAAGCCTACTACTTCGTCCCGCTCACGGTTTGCGAAGGCAATGAGACGATCGTTGCCGAACGCTATGACATCGCCCTGAGCGATAACGCGGTTTGCCATCGAAACCTGACGCTAGGCGATGCCCAGTGCGTGTTTATCTCAACCCGGCTGATGGATGACCGATTCTCGGTCGGGTTCGAATTCTTTATCAACGTGGGACATGCGTTCGTGGAACGCGCCGGCGTGTCCAAGGATTTCGCCGAGATCGCCTGGAAGCAGGCGCAGGACAAAGTGCGTGGCGAAACCAGTCTCGACGCTTACGAGTTGCGCAAAGTCGCGACCTCAGGCGGGCCGGAAGCAGAGAAGGCGCGCAACGAGTATCTGGAAGCAGCATTCTCAGACGCCATTGCGATATACATCCTGTCGCTCTACGTAGACGTGGACTATCACGATCTGCGCGAACGGGATTACCCGTTGCTGGCTCCGAATCCGATGGCCGAGCGCCTGCGGAAAATTGCGGAACTGTTTCCGCCGCCTCCGGGATTCGAGTTCGCCGTGTATTACAAGCGGCGTCAGTAGCATCTTCGTAACCTGCAACTCACTTTACATTGTGACTTCTTGCGGGTAGTGTGTGGCGCTCAACCCTAGCTGGAGGCGCCATGGCTGATTACTACTCAGAACTGTCGCAGGCAACAGGCCTGCCGCACTACCCCAAGCAGGGCCCTTTCCAAACAAAAGAAGGCGCGGTCATCGGCGTTCGTGGCGGGTACGTCACGGCAGCGGCGCCGACTCTCGTGAACAATCAAAACGCGGTCTCTCTTTTTCTTCGGTTCAAGAAGGTCGAGGACTCGACGCTTGTGACGGCCGCCATTGAAAACAGCGCCCAGGTACTGGAAGCGTTGGGCGAGAAGAAGTGGAGTTCCGGGCTAAAAAAACAGCTTACGGTTGGTGCGGACTTCCTTTATTTCCGTTGGAACTACAGTTTCCGCAAGCACTCGGCAGACAAAGTTGCGGAATTGCAATCGGCTATCTGTGAGGCCATCAAGAGCGTTGCGTCGCCGCTTGAAACGCGATGTGACATGTGCGCAAGCACCGCTTGCTCCGAGTTGATGCTTTACAACGGAGTGCCCGGCTACTACTGCGCGAGTTGCCAGTCCCAGGCGCAGTACCAGCAGCAGACCGTGTCGCAGGAGTACGACGCGAAAGAAACAAATCTGCCACGCGGAGTTCTCTTTGGCGTTGCTGCTGCTCTCGCTGGAAGCGTAGCGTGGGGCGGCGTCGCCTATGCAATCGAACGAATCTTCCTCTGGGGTGCCGTCGGCATAGGGTGGATCGTTGCCAAAGCGGTGTTCGCCGGCATTGGAAAGATCAACAGGACCGGACAGGCACTGGTGCTGGCGTTGACGGTCGCCAGCGTTGTCTTCGGCGACGTAATCTTTTTTACGCTGTCGGTGATGAAGTCTGAAGGACTGGCTTTCAGCACCGGCATTGTTTGGGCCATTGTGAAGAACCTGGTCGAGATTGAGAAAGAAGGCGGCAACGGCCTGTTCACGATCGGTTTCGCACTTTTCGGCGCCTGCTACGTTCTCTATACGCAGGGCCGCAAGCCGAAGTTCGTGGCCGTGTTCGAGCAACTGGGAACGCCCGCAGGCGAACAATCCAAGGCGCAAGGCGTGAGCAGCGGAATGTAGTCGAGTTTGTCTGTTGAAGTGGGCGGTCGGGCCGATACAATGCACTCGTGATCGCCCATCTTCGCGGAAAGCTCGTTACCAAGCATCCCAATCAAGCCATTGTGGAATGTGGCGGCGTCGGCTACGACGTCGTCATTACCGTGCCGACCTTCAGCGATATGCCGGAGGCTGGCGCGGAAGTCGCGCTGCACATTCATACGCACGTTCGCGAAGATCAGCTTGCGCTATTCGGATTTCTGCATCCGGAGGAGAAGCGCTTGTTCGAGCGGCTGATCAGCGTAAGCGGAATTGGTCCGAAGCTGGCGATAACAATACTGAGCGGAATGCCCGTTTCAGATATGGTCGGCGCAATCCGCGCAAGCGAAGTCGCCAAGCTGACGAAGATTCCCGGCATCGGGAAAAAGACGGCCGAGCGCATGGTGTTGGAGTTGAAAGACAAGCTGGAGGAGTTCGGTGCGGTGAAGGCCGCCATGCCAGCGACCGCCGGACTCTCTCCCATGGACGAGGATGTGCTTTCGGCATTGATGAATCTTGGATATCAGCGTGCGTCGGCCGAACAGGCGCTCACGTTTGCGCGTCGCGCGAACGAGAACGGCACGTTCGATCAGCTATTCCGGCAAGCTATGGCAGTACTTGCTAAGTAATTAGATGGAGCTGCAACTGTCTTGAGAGACGGGTAACTTGGATTAGAGTATTCCCATGCATCCAGCCTTGCGCCGGACTATCGTTATTCTTCTCTGGAGCGTTCTGCTCGTTTGCGCGGTTGCGGCGAACGCCGGTAGTAAAAAGAAAAGCCCTCCCTTCAGCCTGAAACAGGTGCCTGACCAGACGGCACAAATTCGCAATATCCCTTCCGTAACGGCTCTGCAAAAATGTGAGAACTGGGCGTGGGCCGCGGCGCTGGAGATGTCTTTACTGAAGCAGGGCGTCCCCCTTGGACAAAAGTTCTGGGTCGACAAGGCGAACGGCGGTGCGCTCTGCCTCAATAGCGCCGGCACTTTGGAATCGCTGGCGCGCGTGGTGGAAGGCGAGTATGTATTGGAAGATGGCCGCAAGTTCCGCCTCGAAGTGCGCTGGCAGGAATCTGCTCCCGGAACGAGCGATCGCGTGCTGGTGCCGCTCGCGCTAGGTCGTCCTTACATTCTTTATTGGCGCGGCCACGCCTACGTTCCGCAAGCCGCTTTGTGGGACGAATACATCTACCCCACTGGGCAGAAGACAATGGAAATCAAAGAGCTGACGCTACTCGATCCGTACGAGTCCGGCGAAAAGCAATTTGCGAAGTTTACGGCCGACAAGGATGACGCCAGCGAGTTAGGCGGAGTGTTCGAGGTCATCGCGACAGAAATCGCTGGCAGCAGTCCGTGGAAGTAGAAGGCGGAAGGCAAAGGCGGACCGCGGACGTTCTGGGCCGCAGGCCCAGTCAGTTTGCTGACAAACTCGTGTCAATAATGGCGCTATCTCAGGATGACGTACGATCATTGACTGGCTTTGCCAGTATTCTTCTGGGCGGTGCCCACTAGAATGCTATCCAAATCTGCGGCCCAGGAGGGCTCGTTACGATGCGATCTCCGGCTATCACATTACGCGTTGCCTGTCTTTTGCTTTTCGCCTCTATCTGTGTTGCGCAAAGCCCTCAGATCACCATCGATCAGATCCATAGCGACCAGGTCGGCAACGCCGCCAGGGTACCGAAAGTAGAATGGCTGCCCGATAACTCCGCCCTGATCTATGATGGACGCACACCGGAAGCGCAGCGTACGTTCGAGCGCTTTGATCCCGCGACGGGAACGCGGCGATCCATCCTGAACATGGCGCAGGCACTGGCATCGCTCCGCAAGCTGGAGCCCTCGCCACAAAAACCCGAGGCTGAGGCGGACGACGACAAGAGAGTTCTCGCATGGCCGGAAGAGTTCGATTCGACGGCGAGCAAGGCCGTGTATCTGTTCAGCGACGACGTTTTCCTGCTTGACCTGCCTTCGGCGACCTTCACCCGTGTCACAAAGTCGGCTGCCGAAGAGAAGTCCCCTCACTTCTCGCCTGACGGCCGCTTGCTGGCGTACGTGCGCGATAACGACCTTTATGTGTACGACATCAGCGCGAACAAGGAAACGCGCCTGACGAGTGACGGCTCAGAGAACATTCTTAACGGAACGCTTACCTGGGTTTATTGGGAAGAAGTCTTCGGACGCAAAGACATTGCCTACTGGTGGTCACCCGACTCAAAATCCATCGCGTACTTGCAGACCAACGTCTCCGGAGTTCCCGTAGATACCTTTGTAGATTTCCAGCCGCAAACTCCGCGCACCATTCGCCAGGTCTATCCCAAGCCCGGAAATAAGAACCCGAGCGTCCGTGTCGGCCTTGTCGGCGTTGGGCACCCGAAAACTCGGTGGATCGCCATCAGCGACCCCTACGAATGGCTTCTGCGTGTGAAGTGGCTGCCGGATTCAAAGCGGGTCGCGGTTCAAACGCTTAACCGCTTGCAGACAGAACTCAGGCTGCACTTTGCCGACGCGAACACCGGCGCGTCCAAGCGCATCATCACAGAGACCGATCCCGGCTTTATCAACGTTCAAGACGACCTTTACTTTCTTAAAGATGGTCAGAGTTTTCTGTGGGCATCGGAACGCACTGGCTACATGCATCTGTACCGCTACCGGATGGACGGCACCCTCGTGAACGAACTCACGAAGGGCGACTGGGCCATGGCCTCGTCTGGCAGCGTCTTCTGGGTACGACAAGCCGTTACCGGCATCGACGAAAAGAATGGCTGGATCTACTTCACCACGCTGAAGGATGTCTCCACCGAGCGGCAGTTATATCGCGTGAACATGGATGGAACGGGTTTGACGAAGGTGTCATCCGAAAACGGCACACATCGCATAGCGATGTCGCCGGATACGCGCTTCTACTTCGACAGCTTCTCGAATATCCGCACGCTTCCATCCCTGGCGCTGCACACTTCCGATGGCAAGCGGGTCTCTATTTTGGCCGAACCCCGTCCGGAGCTATTGCCGTCGGGAATGCAGTTTCCCGAGCTGCTCACCATACCGGCGGAGGACGGGTTCCCCCTGCCGGCAGAGATCCTGAAGCCGAAGAACTTCGACCCTGCCAGGAAATACCCCGTGATATTGCACATCTACGGTGGGCCGTCAGCGCCAACCGTTAGCAATTCATGGCAGCGCGACATGCTCTTCTATAACGTGCTAGCCGACAACGGCTTCGTCGTCGCGGCGATCGATAACCGAGCGGCCACGGCAATCAGCAAGAAGCTGGAGAACACGCTTGTAGAAAATCCGTCCGCCTCAGAAACCGCCGACCTCGTGGCCGGCATTCGATGGTTGAAGAAACAAACATGGGCGGACCCCGACCGGTTCGGCGTCTATGGCTGGAGCGGCGGCGGCACGAATACGCTCAACTGTATGACCCGGTCGCAGGAATTCAAGGCCGGCATCAGCGGAGCACCCGTCACAGACTGGCGCTACTACGACTCGAAGTGGGCGGAGGCGCTCGTCAAAACACCGCAGGACAACCCCGCCGTTTACGATCGCACTTCGCTTGTGAAACGTGCCGGCGACCTGCACGGATCGCTTCTGATCATCTACGGAACATATGACGACAACGTGCATCCGCAGAACGAACAGGCATTTATGGATGCACTCATCAAGGCCGGCAAGCCATACGAAAGTCTCGTGTACCCTATGCGCAAGCACGGCTTCTCCGATAAGCCTGCGCGCATTCACTTAGACAACGCGATGCTCGCTTTTTGGAAGCGCGCATTGTAGTTTCCGGCGAACAACAGTTTGCAACCCGAGAGGAAAACGAATCGGCGGCCAATCTGGCCGCCGATCGCCGTTTTGGCATTCGCGGTTGTAAAGCCCCCCTTAGTGAATATAGGGGATTTTCGATAGGGACAACGGCTACTCCGGGATTGTATATTTTATCCGAGGCTCCAGGAGACGCTTGTGAAAAAACCTATTTACGGCTTGGTTGCATTGATTCTGCTTTTTGCAGGTCTTGGTTTTGCACAGACACAGAACGCAGCAAAAGCTTCCGAAGCGAAGATGATTAAAGCCCGACCCCTGCCTCTGAGCAGCGTTCGGTTGCTTGGCGGTCCTCTTAAAAACGCACAGGACCTGGATGCCAAGTATCTGCTTGAACTTGAACCCGACCGCATGTTGGCCTTCATGCGCCAGCGTGCCGGGTTGGAACCTAAAGCCAAGGGCTACGGCGGGTGGGACGGCGGCGGACGGCAACTGACAGGTCACATTGCCGGACACTATCTCTCGGCCGTGAGCCTTGCGTGGGCCGCCACCGGTGACGCCCGCTTCAAGGATCGTGCCGACTACATTGTGAACGAGATGAAGAAGATCCAGGACGCGCAAGGCGATGGCTACCTCGGCGCGCTCATGGACAAGGACGGCGTTGATGGCAAGGTTCAGTTCCAGAACCTGAGCAAAGGCGTTATCAAATCGGGCGGCTTCGATTTGAATGGCCTATGGTCGCCGTGGTACGTCCAGCACAAGATCTATGCCGGACTGCGGGACGCTTACCGTTACACCGGTAACCGCACGGCCCTGGATGTGGAAATCAAGTTCTCCGCCTGGGCCGAGGGAATTCTTTCCAAGCTCAGCGACGAAGAGATACAGCGGATGCTGGCCACCGAGTTTGGCGGGATGAACGAGGTCCTGGCCGATCTCTACGCAGATACGGGCGATAAGCGATGGCTGACGCTCTCCGACAAGTTTCAGCACCACGCGATCATCGATCCGCTGGCCGCCAAGAAAGACATCCTCTCCGGCACGCACGGAAACACGCAGGTCCCCAAGGTCCTGGGATCTCTGATGCGATACGTCTACACGGGCGATGAAAGCGATGGCACGGTCGCAAAGTTTTTCTTCGACCGGGTTACGCAACATCATACCTTTGCTACCGGCGGACACGGCAAGAACGAGTACTTTGGCGTCCCCGACAAGTTGAACGACATGGTGGACGGACGCACGGCCGAAACCTGCAACGTCTACAACATGATCAAGATGGCGCGCACTCTCTTCTCTATCGAGCCGGATATTCGCTATGCCGACTTCCACGAGCGCGCATTGTTCAATCACATCCTGGCGTCTCAGGATCCCGATGATGGCCGGGTCAGCTATATGTTGCCCGTTGGCCGTGGCGTGCAGCACGAGTATCAGGACAAGTTCGAGGACTTCACCTGCTGCGTCGGCTCTGCCATGGAAAGCCACGCCCTTCACGGATACGGCATCTACTACGAATCCGGGGACAAACTTTGGGTAAGCATCTATGCCCCCTCCACCGCGGACTGGGAAGCGGCCGGAGTGAAACTGGAAACGAGCACTGACTTTCCGATTGGCCAAACGGCCTCGCTGAAGATCACTTCCAAGTCGCCGAAGAAATTTACTTTGGCTTTGCGTCGGCCCTACTGGGCAGGCACAGGCTTCAGCGTCAAAGTGAATGGTCGCGCCCTTAAGGCTCTTCCCAAAGCCGACTCGTACGTCGAGATCACACGCACGTGGAAGACCGGCGACAAAGTGGAATTGGTACTGCCAAAGACACTCCGCAAGGAGCCGCTGCCCGACAACCCGAATCGCATGGCTTTGATGTGGGGTCCGCTGGTGCTGGCCGGAGACTTGGGGCCGGAGCTGGACCGGGAAAACCGCCGCAATGCCGCCAATGCCGCAGCCGCGCCTGTGTTTATAGCTCCGGAACAGCCGATAGAGAAGTGGTTGAAGCCCGCCGCTAACAAGCCGGGAACGTTCCGCACCACTGGTGTCAGCCTGGCTACGGACGTAGATTTCGTTCCGTTCTACCAGCTGCCACGGCGCAGATACGCTATCTACTGGGACATGTTCACTCCACAGGAGTGGCAGAAGAAGTCCGAAGCATACGCGGCCGAGCAGGAGAAAAAGAAGAAACTCGAAGCGGCGACAGTTGCCTTCGCGCAACCCGGCCAAATGCAGTCGGAGCGCGATTTCGCACAGCAGGGCGAAGATACTACGCCGGTCCAACTGGCGGGACGTTTCGGGCGACAGGGAACGAAATGGTTCTCCTTCGATATTCCCGTCGATCCCGCTCACCCGATGACTCTGTTTATCACCTACAGCAACGATGGACGCCGGAAGAACACATTCGACATTCTGGTGGACGGCAAGAAAGTGGGAGAGCAGACAGGCGAGAGGCGCAGTCCTGAACAGGAGGTGCGTTTCTTCGATGTCGAATACTCGCTCCCTGCGGACCTCGTCAAAGACAAGAAGAAAGTAACTGTGCGCTTCGAAGCGACGAATGGAACTGCAATTTCCACCGTCTTTGGAATTCGCATGGTCCGAGCAAACGCCGAACGCTAGGCAGCAAAACACGCAGTGCAAACCACCCCATGCAAGCCTTGCTTGCATGGGGTGGTTTTTTGCGATGTTCTGGAACGTGCAACAGTAGAAGCGCTAAGTTCCCCACTCTTGTCACCACCCGGCTGGGCGGTGAATCGGTCGACAGTGGATATAAACGGGACGGCCCGCTGTTCTCCAGTTCTAGAATGCGAAGCGGAATCCGTACTGCGATTTGAACTGGCTACCGAATGCCGGCCCAAATCCCTGTCCACCGCAATAGCCCTGCGGCTGTCGCAGTGCGACTTCCGATGCGCTGCCGGAGAAATCGTTGCAGAAGTTATCCCGGTTGAAGAGATTGAAAAACTCCCAAAACACTGTCAATTGCGCACGTTCGGTGAATTTGAAAGCCTTCGATGTTCTCAGGTCGAGGTTGACATACGGATCGCCCCGGAGAGAGTTCGGCTTCACCTGTGTGCATCCCGTAGTGGTAATTGGATTCTGCGGCGTGCTTCCCTCGCACACACGATCGATGGTGCTTCTGCCATCTCCATCAATGTCCGTTGAGGCATTGAATGAGTAGGGTCTAGCGGAGGACGCCTGGAAGATGGGCGCTATTACAAATCCGGCGGGAAGCTGCAAAACCCCACTGACCACAAAGCGGTGACGTTCGTCGAAGATGGTCGGCCCGAACTCCTCCGGCCTGAACTCTTGTTCTGGCGTGATGACGATTCCACTGCCGGAGTACGAAGATGTCGGTCGTCCGCCCCATGACCTGGACCAGGAGAGCACGTAGCTTGCCTGGAAGGTAAAGTTGTGGGACATCCGTTTTTGCAGTTGGAAGTTGACGCTATCGAAGATTGAGCGGTTGTTCGTACCGTACGCTCTGAGCTCGGAGATTCGATTAGCGCCCAGTCCTGCTGCCACGAAGGCGGCGTCGAGCAACCGGGTGTCGGCCCCGGCGACGCAACGCGCATCCGACGGGTTGGAACCCGGGAAAGCTGGGTCGCAGATTGGCCGAATTATTGGGTTCATTTGCAGGACGCGGGGTTCATGCGTCCCGAGCACATGGTAGTAGTCGACGGAAGCGGCTAGATCCTCTCCGAACTGAATGGCCGTGCCGATGGACGCCTGCTGTGACCAGGGATCGGTGATACGCGGTTCGAGGATGCGCCCTGTTGCGCCCACTGCAAGGTCGGTAACTCCCGGAGCCGGTGCAGGCAAGGGATCGATGCCGAAGCGGAAGCTGCAAACGAATGGGTCGCCCGCGCAGGAAGGGGGCGCATGTGACGCCTCAAGATCGATGACGGTCTGATAGATCGTAGGCTGCGTCTGCTGAATCGCGAACAGCGTAAGGTTCTGGAAGACCTGGTCACGGCTGATGCCATATCCGCCGCGAATCACGATCTTTCCCGATCCGGTTGGATTGTACGCAAAGCCGATACGCGGTTGGAACTCCTTCCAACTCGTCTGCCGTTTGCGCAGAAGTTCGTCATCCCCGGCCAAGAAGCGGGCGCGCGCAAGTCCATCCTGTGCTGCGGCACTGGAAGGATTCGCCGCAACCACTGTGCGCAGAATATCGATCGCGCGATTGGTGTTTGTTAACGAGTTGCCAAGTTGGGGCACGAGGAAGCGTGGATTCGCATCCCAGCGAATTCCGAGGTTCAGGGTTAGTTTGGGTGTGACTTTGATGTCATCCTGATAGTACAGAGCAATCGAATGGGCTGGCGGTTGCGCGGTGGAACCACTTCCGCCGCTGAACAGGATGGACTGCACCGCTCCCGGCGTAGCGAATCCCTGCGGATACTTCGCCGTGTTCCCCAGAATGTCGCTCGGCTTGTCAAAGAACGTGATCTGGTAGCCGTTGGCTCCGAAGAAGAAGAAGCCGCCCAGTTTCGCCAGGTAGATCCAGTTCACTCCAAACTTCTGGTTGTGTCGTCCTACGGTCCAACTGAAATCATCGCGGACCTGATACTTCCGGATTAGAGTTTGCTGGGGGACGTTTACGTTCTGGCCGATTTCAGGTGCCGTGCCGCTTCCGCACCCTTGATCCGGGATGAAACAGATCTCTGGGTTCGTTGCCTCGCCACCGCCTGCGATTGGATACGTAAACGTGCGGCCTGGGGCAGCGAGAATGGCATTCACAAAGTCCTGAAAGTGAAGCGTGAGCGAATTCACCTTGTTTGTGGCGAAGGTGAAGTTGTGCCCGATCGCCAAATCATGGAACTGATTCGTATCGGAGTTCGCCTGGCTGATGTCCGTCACGATCGGGTTACCAAGTTGATCGTTGGGGTTGGTCCATTTCTCCCTGCCGTACCGAATGTATGCCGTCTGCTGATTGCTGATGTGGTAATCCAATTTGACCGTCAGCAAGTGATCGATATACGGGAAGGGCACTTGGCGGACCGGCTCGGCCAGCGGGAAGAGACTGAGTTCACTGAACGCGTCGTTGTCGACCGGAATTTTACCCGGCTCTCGCTTTTGTTCGTACGCGCCAAAGAAGAAGAACTTGTCCTTGACGATCGGCCCGCCGATGGAACCTCCGAAGTGATAACGATGGAACAGAGGTTTAGGGCAATTGTCCTCAGCGATGCTCAGATCCTTGCAATTCTGCAAGCGGAAGAAATTGTTCTTGTTGAGAGCACTGTTTTGGAATTGGCCGAAAGCAGTGCCGTGAACCGCGTTCGTACCAGACTTGCTGACGACGTTCACTACTGCTGACGATGCCCGTCCGGCCTCAGCCGAGTAGCGATTGACGACGACACCAAACTCCTGAATTCCCTCCATGGTGAAGTTCTGGACAATGCCCCCGATCACGTTGTCCTTATTGTCCCCGCCATCGACGTTGTAATCGATTGAGCGTCCGTCGCTTCCGTTCACCGACACATTGCCCGATCGCGTTTTTGTCGGATCGAATCCTTCGGCAGGCCGCACACCCGGAACCAGTGACATAAGTCCCGAGAAGTTTCGGTCAGATATCGGCAACTCACGCACTTCGAGAGGCGAGACATTGCCGGCAATCTCCGATCGTGAGGTATCGACCAGGGGCGCTTCTCCGGTTACGTTCAGGACCTGAGTCTCCGATCCTGGCTGGACCGTCACGTTTACCGTAGCAAACCGTCCTACGGCCAACTCTACCTTCGGGCGGAGAACGGTAGAGAATCCCTTTGCTTCCACTTTCAGGCTGTATGTTCCCGGACGCAGGAAGGGCAGCGTGTAGGCTCCCCTCTCATTCGTCTGCGTAGTTCGGAGGAACCCGGTGTCAGCGCTGGAGACCGATACGGTGGCTCCAGGAATGACTGCACCGGATGCGTCTTGAACCGTGCCGTTGAGTTGTGCTGTATTCTGCTGCGCAACCAGGTTGCACACGAGCAGCGCGAGAACGAGCCCCAAGTAGATAGTGTTCCTCATTTGCTGCCTCCCCGACCAAGATCAGTGCGAAGAAAAGCGGGAAACACTTGAAACTGAAACCGCGAGTTGCGAACACGAGCTACTTGGCTCTTGAAGACCGAACTCTTTCCACTCCCCTTTTGTTCCCCCTTGTTGCTGCACATTTCGTGCCCTTGTTGAACTTGGCTGAGGCTCAGGAGCTTGCAAGAATTTCAGCTCCGGCCGCATGGCAGTCTGCTGCCCAGAATTGGCATCTTCGTCGTTCAGAAAGGCAGGTTGCTGACTAATCGCGTGAAGCGCGTGGAGCGATGCGGATGTCGTCGCGAGCGGCGAGAACGGAACCTATGCCCAGCATCACAATTGAATTTTTTGACGAGTTCCCCCGGAGTCTTGTGCCTGTCCTGCCGCTCTGGTTTGGGGTGCGGAGAGGGTTCTTCTCTGTTCTTCTATAATTCTTGCCATGCAATCAGGTGTTTCTTCCTGCAGTGGCGAATTCATTGAGCAAGCGCGCGAAGCACAGTATCGGGCGGAGCGCTTGCCAGAGTACATTCGACAGGCCCGATTGAGCTTTCGATATGCGATCTTTCTCAACCTGGTGTTTCTTTTCAGTGATTGGAGATTTTTTGGTCATCCACACTTCTACTTCGCGATATCAGCCCGCGGTGTAATCGTGGGAGTGTCTCTTGTGTGTCTTGCGGTTGTTGCCAAGGTTAGCAGCTTCCGTCATCTTCAGTTCGTCTGTGTGGCGTGGTTTTGTCCGGTCATTGCTGCAGGTGCGGTATTGGTATTCCCTGGTACCGACATTGCCCTGCTTGCGACGTTTATCCTGCCCGTCATTTTCTACCTGATTTTTCCGGTGTCTTTTCGATTGGCGTTGGCCTTCGGGGCAGGCTCCAGTGCGGCGACATTGGCAGCATATATGTCTCCCAGTGCGTTCGGCAGAAACAGTCTTGGCCTACTGGCGGGAATGCTGATGAGCAACGTTGTTTTAATCCTGGTGCTCAGCCAATCGAACAGGCTGCGGAGGCTTGAATGGGCCGCAGCACAGTCGGAGCGTGTGGCGAACGCGGAGCTGGCCGAACATCGCGACAGTTTACGGAAAATGCTGAAGGCCATTCCTGCGCCACTGATTATCACAGCTAAAAACAGCGGCAAACTTATTCAGGCCAATGACGCTGCCCGGGATTATTTCGGGGCCGATCTTCTGAGAGACCCATTTCGAATCGAAAGCCATATTGATCACCGCCATTGGCCAGCACTAGCCCTGAAACTGCGTGCAGAAGGGCAGGCTTCCGGATTTGAGACTCGGATTTATTTTCCGGACGACTCCGTGAGAGATGTGCTGTTGGAGGCAACGACCGTAGGAGTCGCTGGTCAGGAAGCCATTCTGATGATCCTTGTCGACATCACCAGCCGCAAGGAAGTCGAAGCGACTATGAAACTGCTGGCTACCACCGACTCCTTGAGCGGATTGCCGAACCGCGCCCGCTTCTTCACCGCTGCGTCGGAGGAGATCAATCGAGCTGCACGGTACAAGCGGCCGCTCGCCTTGTTCATGATCGACATAGACTTTTTCAAGCGCATCAACGACACGCACGGCCATGAGGTCGGTGACTTGGCCCTTAGGGCATTTGCCGAGCTGTGCCGAAATATGATCCGGCACGAAGATATCGTGGCCAGACTGGGCGGCGAGGAGTTCGGTATCTTATTGCCCGAAACGAGTACGTCGAGTGCGCTGGCGCTGGCGGAACGGTTGCGAGCGGCGGTCGAAAGCCTGACGATTGACAGACTCCCGACGCCGATGACCATTAGCATCGGAGTGTCGGAAGTTCTGGCGGGAGAGGCTATCGTCGACCCTGCTCTCGCGCGCGCCGACCTGGCGCTGTATGCCGCGAAGAAAGCGGGACGCAATCGAGTAGTCTCTTATGGTGCGCTGAATGTGATTCCAGCCGTGTCGGCCGCCACTGCTTTATACGACTGAGCAGCTAAAGGTTTCACTGCTCGGGTGACTAGGTTAGCCGAGCGAAGCGCCGAGACGACTCTGGGAATCGATGCCAGAGACGAACCAGGCGGCAAGTCCGCAGCCGAACGCAGTTAAAAGCGCCGAACCACTGAAAGCGCTTCCGATGTCACTTGTACAGAGTAATTTCCGGACGGCGCTGATCAACACTGCACGGCGAGTCTCTTCATGGTTCGTCTCTTACTCCGCGATGGAACAATCCTTATTGGGAACGGACCGAAATAGCTGGGCCTTTATCGCTATAATGAGCAGCATTATTCTCGTACTCAGGAATAGAGCCTATGCTACGCGTTCCAGAATTTGTCTGCGCGCACCCCACGTCCCGTCGCAAGTTTTTGAAGCTTATGACGCTCGCCGGATCCAGCATTGCAGCGGGCGACCTGCTCGGTGGACTTTCACCCCTGGCGCATGCTGCTGAACCTCCGCTGCAGCGTGGCGGCAATCTCCGCCCCAAAGCAACGGACCTGTATGTTGCGATTAACGGAGATGACGACGGCGCCGGTACGCGGGTAGCCCCCTTCAAAACGCTGGCAAAGGCTCAGGCTGCTGTGCGGGCTTTGCAGCCGGTTAGTAAACCCATCACAGTTTGGGTACGGGGCGGAACCTACTATCTGGCCCAACCGCTTGTATTCGGGCCGGAGGACAGTGGTTCAGCGAAGGCGCCAATCACCTATTCAGCGTATCCCAATGAGACCGTGATCCTCAGTGGCGGAGTGGTACTAAATCCCACCTGGTCGAACTATTCGGGGGGCATCAAGGTGGCCACGATCGGGACCGGCTACGACTTTGACATGTTGTTCCTCGGTGGAGATAGGCTGCTCACACTGGCTCGCTATCCTAATTACGACCCGACGAAATTGCCGCTGCAGGGATGCGCCGACTATTCCGAACGCGTTGCCAACTGGAGTAATCCGGAGGGAGGATTCATCCGCGCTCTGCACCGCAGCGAATGGGGTGGAGAATCGTTCAGGATCAAGGGCAAGAACGGGACGAAACTGGATCTGGAGTGGGTGGGCGACAACAATCGCGGAAGCACTGTGAATCCGAAGGAGCAGGTGGCGGAGAACATCTTCGAAGAACTCGATGCGCCGGGAGAATGGTTTTATGACAAAGCGAAGGGGAAGCTTTACGTCTATCCTCCCGCCGGAGCCAACCTTTCTTCGAGTTACCTGGTGGGAGCGACCCAGGAAGAACTGATCCGTGTGGTTGGCAAGCCGAATGCAAATGTGAAGTATCTGAAATTTTGCGGCTTCAATCTGGCTCACACTCACAGGACACTGTTCACCAGACCGTACGAAGGTCTCTCGCAGGGAGACTGGACCATTGTCCGAGCAGGAGCGATGTATCTGCAGGATTCGGAGAACATCGAGATCCGGAACTGCAATTTCACGAACCTGGGCGGCAACGGCATATTCATGAGCGGCCACAATCTGGACAACGTTGTGACCGGCTGCGACTTCGTCCATGTCGGAGCGACGGCGGTCGCCATAGCAGGCCTGCCCAGTTCGACCTGGTACTACTGCAACTGGAGCAATGACAAGCAGGCGCCGACGAATCTGACTCCTGGCCCAGCCACTGAAAACTATCCGAAGAACATCACCGTCAGCTACTGCTATATGTACGACAACGGCATGTTCGAGAAGCAGACCTCTGCGGTGCTAATCTCCATCAGCCAGGGGGTTACGGTGAGCCATTGCACCGCGCATCACGGGCCAAGAGCGGGAATCAATATCGAGGACGGCACGTTTGGCGGCCATGTGATTGAGTACAACGACGTCTTCGATCAGGTGCGAGAGACGGGCGACCACGGGCCTTTTAACTCGTGGGGAAGAGACCGTTGGTGGAGAAGAATGAGCGGTGCCGATGCCCGGAAGTACGCAATGCTTGATATGGTCCAACCGAATACGATCCGCAACAACCGTTTCCACATGGAACCGGTGGAATTGCCCCAGATGGTAGGTACCAGCGAGGGCGCCACGCAGGATGGAGGACGGGGGCCCGCGAAAGATAACGAGGCACCCGGGCAGGAGCGTCGACTTCTGTTCGGCATCGACCTGGACGACGGATCGACCAACTACCTTGTCTACAACAACCTCCTCGTGAACTGCTCAGTGAAGTCGCAACACGGTTTCGACCACACGATCACGAACAACATCATCATCAATTCGCGGCCTGTCTTCCACCAGTGGAATTTGCCGGATATGCGGAAGACCGTTGCCAACAACATTATCGTCAGCAAGACTCCGTACTACTGCAGGACCAGGGACTTCATGCCGAACACGGGGATGATCGACAACAATGTGTTCTGGAACAATGGCGGCCCAGTGACGCTCCTGATCGACAGTGGCGTCGGTGGTGAAATCATCGCCAGGGAGACGTGGGATAAGTACAAGCTGGATCAGCATTCGGTTACGGCTGATCCGCAGTTCGCGAACGCTGCGAAGGGTGACTACACCGTCAAAGCGGGATCGCCCGCACTGGCGCTTGGCTTCAAGAACTTCCCCATGGACCAGTTCGGCAAGCCTGGCTACCCGGTGCCGCCGGGATTCCAACAGACACGCCCGGCCCGGCATACCCAACCAGGCGCCGGACAGCCTGCACCCTGAATCCGAACATTGAAGTATTGGAGGGCAGGGAGTTTGGCCTAGGAGTAATCTCGGCAATACAGCGACTACAAGCAAGAGAGCATAGTAGGTGATTTTATTCAAAGTTGGCCCTATCTTGCAGCCAAAGAATAGAAGATATGAAGTCGACTAAGCTGGCCCTTGTTATCACTATTTGTCACATAGATTACGCTGGCTTTCTATGATGTCCAGGAACTCGGCTAGGGTAGAGCCCGCATGATGTGAGCGTCCTTGTTGTTCGGATAGAGTATCGTCTTCACTTACTGGCTTCATTAAACCACGCTCGACTTCCCATAGTTTCAGAGGTGAATACGATTCTGTGCTGGGTACGTAGTCCCCGAAGAAAACGTAGGTTTGACCAGACTGTAAACGGCTTCTTTTCTGTGGTTGGCGAGGAGTGATGATGCGGCCGTTAGGTAATGCAAAACTTCCGCCTGGCAGCAATGTAGTTATTTCACTTCCGACTGAAAGCTTGTTGTCAGTACTGTCAGTGCTAGGGCTCTTGATAATTTGATCAACCCGAAAATACATCTCAGTGTAGAGTGCGGTCCGAGAATTCGACAGGAAAGGCTGAAAGTCTGTTATCGTGGCTACAAATATGTTTGCAACTTGGCATACGGGCAATCCTTTGATAATCCGCGGTTCGCTTAAGGTGCCACCAATTATGGCGCTATTCGTGCTGCTACTACGCTCTTCAGGGTCGTCAAGTGGTGTGGGAGACGAGTAGGGCGCGAAGTGTTGGTCCCTCGCCTGACGTACCGCCTCACTAACAGGGCGTGCACTTGCGGCTGGTTTTGGTGTCTGCTGCCATCCCTTATCTTCGGTTGCTTGCTGTGCAAGTGTAAGCGCGGTGCTGGTGAAAACCGGACTTCCTAGAAGTCCAATCAAGACTAGAAGACGCAGTATTGTTGTTTTCATAAGGTTTCTTAGTTTCAAAGTACATATGGTATTAGATGTCGGAGACGAGATCAGGAAAGAAATGACAGCCAAGGCGGAAACTACTCGATAGCGAACTCGAGTGAGCATATTAGTGCGCCTCCTTTTTGGCCGTCTTTTTAATGTGTTTACGTATCACTTCGATGGCTTTGTCGGCTGGAAGTCCGGAAACGGAAGACGCTTTACGCTCAAAGTATCTCGCTTCTCTCACACTGTCGGGGGTTAGCTACTCCGCCGGAAATTGTCGAAGGTTGATAGACATCATCGGACGTCGCTGGAAGGCCGGTTATTTGCCGATGCAGAAATTACTAAAGATCAGGTTGAGAATGTCGTCGGCGGCGGTTGCGCCGGTGATTTCGTCTAGTGGGCGGAGTGCTCCGTAGAGGTCTAGCAGGAGCATTTCGTGCGGAATGTTCGCGGACGCGGCTGCGCTCGCGGAGTTCAGGGCCGCGATGGCCTTCGTTACAAGGTCCTGCTGGCGGACGTTGGTTAGGAAGCCGCTCTCCTGTTGCGTTCCGTTCTCACCACCGATATGGCGCAGGATTTCGCTGCGCAGCTCGGCGATGCCCTCACCTGTTGTCGCCGAGGTTTTCAGCGTAGGGAAGCTGGACGTGAGCCCGACGCGTGAACCCATATCGCTCTTGTTCAGCGCCAGGATCGCCTTGCGGCTGTGCACCTGTTCCAGTAACTCGTAATCAACTTTCTCCAGAGACTGCGAAGCGTCCAGCACTACAAGAACAAGGTCGGCGTCGGCGAGGGCTTCCATAGATTTACGAATGCCGATGCTTTCCGCTTCGTCGAGGGCCTTACGGATTCCGGCGGTATCGACGAGGCGCACGGGGATGCCGCCGAGAGCGACTGTTTCGGTGACGAGGTCTCGGGTGGTGCCCGGTGTCGCGGTGACAATGGCGCGCTCGCGTTCGACCAGGCAGTTGAAGAGGCTTGATTTCCCGACGTTGGGACGGCCGACGATTGCGAGCGTCAGGCCTTCATGGACGACCTTGCCATATTCGAACGTAGCCAGGAGTTGCCCAAGCGCCACGCGAGTGACGGCGATGCGCGCTAGTATCTGCTCGCCCGTCATGATCGATACGTCGTCTTCGGCGAAGTCTATGCCGGCCTCAAGCATTGCGATCAGGTTGACGAGCTTCTGCTTGATAGGTTGAAGCCGATGTGAGAGCGCGCCCTCTAGCTGCTGCGCCGCAACCTTTGCCTGGTAAAGCGTCTGCGATTCGATAAGGTCGCGCACGGCCTCGGCCTGCGTGAGATCGATGCGTCCGTTAAGGAAGGCGCGCATGGTGAACTCGCCTGGTTCCGCAAGCCGCGCACCTCGGCCTAGCGCGATTTCTACGACGTGACGCAGAACGACAGGTGCTCCGTGGCAGGAGATTTCCACGACGTCATCTGTGGTGTAGGAGTGCGGCTTGGCGAAGTAGGTGGCGACGACCTCGTCTATTCGCTCGTCCGTGTCGGGCTCGACGAGTTCACCGAAGAGAGCGCGGCCTGCTTCAAGCTGGCGATGGCCTCCGAGGTTAAGCGTGGGGCGCGCGATCGCCACAGCATCGGGTCCAGAGAGACGCACGACGCCGATGCCGCCTCGGCCGGGAGGCGTCGCAATCGCAACGATCGTGTCGTCAAGGTTCACTGGAAGGATTTAACCACAAACTGCCGGTCAAAAGGTCTGGGCTTTGTGGCCAAGAGGCCTGAGCTTCGAAAGCGGCGCACAATAGAAAACCCCAGCGCGGGGTTGGCTGGGGCTCCAATGAACTCTGATGCAGCTAGCGGCGGCGGCGCATGGTCGGCGCGGCGACGGCTTTGCCCTTGTAGTCCTTGGGGTAAAGAATGAGGTGCCGCTGTGGGCCTTCGCCGGCACTCTCCGTGCGCAGGTCGGCTTCGTCGCGCAGAGCCAGGTGAAGCACGCGGCGTTCGCGCGACGACATGGGCGCGAAAGAGTAGGGCTCCTTGGTGTGGCGGACCTTTTCGGCTGCTACGGATGCGGCGAGCCGGAGTTCTTCGATGCGCGCCTGGCGGAAGTTCATGCAATCGAAAGCGACTTTGTCGTGGTCTTCCGACGAGAGGCGCAGCGACTCCATGACGATGCACTCGAGGGCGCGCAGCACTTCCGCGCCACGCTCCAGCATCAGCGGGCTGTCGGCTCCGGAGAGCTCGACCAGGATGACGGGCTTCTCCCAATCCCGGCTGTCCGGAATCGGCGGGTCCACGGTGATCTTGTATTTCAACCGAAAAGCGCCGTGCTGGATTATCTGATTGAGGAGCTCGCTAATCTTCTTTGCGGTCGCGATCTTGTCTTGGATAGGCATAGGTTGTAGCGACTCTGCTTTTGTAACTCGGTTGCGGCGGTTCGGGTCAAGTCTGTCTTGTTAAACCTGTGATGCAGCGGCGGCCCCGCTTGATCTTAGCGCAGGGCCGCCCACGATATTACTTCAACTGCTTTTTGCGTTCGCGCTTCTCCATCTGTGCTCGCATTTCGCGCCCCAGCTCGGTGCGGTTCATGACCCACTGCTGGGCGATGGCGATCAGGTTTCCGATTGTCCAGTAGAGGCTCAATCCGGCGGCCAGCGACCAGCTCATGAAGCCGAGGAAGACCGGCATCATGAAGGTGAACATGCGCTGCTGGGCAGGATCCATGCCGGCCTGAGGCGTCATCTTCTGCACGAACACCGTCGTGAGAACGATGCCGATGGGCAGAATCATCATGCGATCCGGCGCAGCAAGATCGGATACCCAGAGCCATGGCGCGTGGCGAAGCTCAATTGCCACTTGCAGCATGGCATAGAACGCGAACAGAAACGGCATCTGTATGAGCAAGGGGAAGCACCCGCCCGCGGGGTTCACCTTGTGCTGCTTATAGAGAGCCGCGATTTCCGTGTTCATCTCCGCCTTGCGCGGATCGCGCATACCGTACTTCTTGTACTTCTCCTGCACGGCCTTGATCTGCGGAGCGATGCGCTGCATCTTGAGCGCCGACTTCATGCTCATGACGCGCAACGGCAGCAGCGCGAGATTGATGATGAGGGTCAGAATAACAATCGCCCATCCCCAGTTGCTGACCCAGTGCTCATGCGTCCACTTGAGCCACATGAACAACGGCCGTGCGATAAAGCCGAACATGCCGAAGTCAACGACCCCACGGAGATTCGGTCCCTCCGTGCCGCCGCTGGCGACCGCGTGCACACCATCGAGCACGTCTATGTCGAGAGGCCCGACGAAGAGGCGCTGATTCGTAATGCCTGTCAAGCTGCCGACGGCTGCACCGAGCACCGGCTCCTTGACCGTATCTTTAGGATCGGGCTTGCTCGCACTCTTGGGGACATCAACCTGCCCCTGGAGAGTGACGAGAGCGGCATTATCAGGATCGTCCGGCAGGAAGATGGCGGCGAAATACTGGTCCAGCGTTCCGGCCCAGTGGAATGGGCCGCGAACCGTGTTGCCGCCGCTGACTTTCTTGGCCTTCAGGCGGTTGATCTTATCGGCCACCTGGTAATCGACGCTGGACGTAGCATAGGCGGAGGGAACCATCTGGTCTCCGAAGCCGCCCGGCCACGCCGGGAGCGCCGAGACGTAGTTGCCGCCATGCGCTACAGCCGTCTGCATCTGCACCGTGTACGAGTGGTCGAAGCGGAAGGTCTTGCGCACGGAGATGTCCTGGTCGGAATACTCGAAGGTCAGTTCATTCGGGACCGCGACATTGCCGGTCGTGCTGGGGACATACAGCGCTGAGTTGAGCTTGTTGCGAAGTTGCTCATCCCAGGTCCACAGTGAGAGCGGGTATCCGTACTGCGCGGCAGCCTGTTGATGCACCAACTCGAGCGGTTTGCCCTGATTGTCCTTGTACTTCTTCAGAATCCAGGAGCGTACCTGACCGCCGCGATTTGTGAACGCTATGCGGTAGAGGTCATTCTCAATAACGGTTTCAGATTCGGCGCTTGCAACCTTTGTACCCTCCGCCATCGGAATGGCGGGTTGTGCCGGCGCGGACGAGACCGCTGAGGTCTGAGCGGCGGCAGGCTGCTGTTGCTGCTGCTTCTCCGCAGGCTGCTGTTGCGAACCAGTCTTGTTCTTAAAGAGCAGTTGCTGGCTCAGGATGATGACAATGAAGGTCAGGACGAAGACGAGGATGAGCCTCTTCTCGGTGCCTGGTTCTTGCTGTGGATTATGGAACTCGCTCAAAGCTTTTTACCGATCCGAAATCGCCGGCGTTGACCGCCCAGCGGTGATCACTTGGAAGTAGGACAAGAGTGCCTGAGCGCCCCGTCCGTTACATCGATGTCGATATGGTGCAAAGGGGCCGAAGTACCAGGGACAGGATCGAACCCGCTGCGGCCGAACGGATTGCAACGCAGCAGACGCCAAAAAGCTAGACCGGCGCCGCGCAGCGCGCCATGGCGATCGACGGCCTCTATGGCATATTCCGAGCATGTGGGCACAAACCGGCAGGCATGAGGCAGCATGGGCGATATCAGCCGCTTGTATCCGCCGAGTGCGCCAATGAGCAACGACTTCATGCCGACCTGGTTCCTTCTTGCGCCGCTTTCGAATTGCGTTCGCCCTGCGTGCGCTGGCGTATGACGGTGAAAGCGCGCACGATCTCTTCGGTCAAAATACCGTGATCGAGCGTCATCACCGATTTCTTGGGATGTATGACGACATCGACAGACACTCCGCCGTGCAGCATGGAAAAGTGTTGGCGCACGACTTCACGGGTGCGGCGACGAATGCGATTGCGAACGACGGCGCCCCCTAAAACTCGCCCCACGGTAAACCCAATACGTACGGCGCCACGAGGTGGCGCGGTGAACTGCGGTCCCATGGCGTCCGTCGCGGAAGAATCGCGACAAAGATAAAAGACAGTCAGATTCGCCGAAAAATGACGCTTTCCCTTTTCATACACGCTTTTGAAATCAGCATGCTTGAGCAGGTGCGCCGACTTCGGAAACTTGAGCTTTGGAGTGCCGCTCACGGCTTATCCGATCCAGCGACGCTGACCGTTGCCGGCGCCCTTCCGGCGCCAAGACTCGAGCCTAATCGCATAACAGACGCCAGATCAGCCTCTTTGAAGTGGTAGCGTTTACTTATCGCGGAAACCAGCGCTGACGGACACGCGCTTGCGGCCCTTGGCGCGACGACGCGAGAGTACGGCCTGTCCGCTCTTGGTCTTCATACGAGTGCGGAATCCGTGCGTCTTCGAGCGGTGACGACGGTTCGGTTGGAATGTGCGCTTTGGCATTCGAGAACTGCGCTCCTAACTGTGAAAATAATGTCTGAGCAAACGAAAAGTATAAACGAACTCAGCAGATGCGGCAATGCAGGCGCTCGCGACGGCAAGCCTTAGCGGCCTACAATCGGCTGAAAAGTCGAAACCACGTGCAACGGCGTGACCTCCGGATGACCGAGATAAAGTTTTGTGCAGATGTAGGGCTCCCGTGTCGCCGGCCGGACTTTCAAAGTTGCGTTTTGTCGAGAAAGCCTCGGTCCCGATTTTTGTGTCCGTCGTTTGTTGCACAACTCGCGTTGCAGTTAACAATTCGCCACTTGACAGCAGGGGGATAGATGCGTAAAAGCGCTGATTCCATGCGGCCTTTTTCTTATTCTCTACTCTTCCCCGAGCGTGAATTTTTCGTGCTAGTATCCCTGAAGTCGCATAAATATAAGTTGCCCAAGTTTCAGTGCATAGCTCCAATGGTGCCGCATCGGCGCTCGATTCATTGAGTTGAAAGTTTGCCGTCTGTGGAAATGCAATGCTTTTCCACACGCTCGGTACAGTTTTTCTTATGAAAGATTCTGGTCGCCGTGTGCTTTCCCGGGGGCCAAACATGGTTGGTCATGTCCGCTTCTATTGCAACTGCTTCCGCGAATCCGTGGGTGCGCATTCTTGATGCGCTGGAAAAAAAGATCAATCGCCATTCCTACGACACTTGGTTGAAGCCGACTCGCTTCAGCCACTCGCAAGGTGCCGTGCTGTTCATTCGCGTTCCCACCTCCGAGTTCTGCCACGTCGGGGAGAAATACGCCGACCTCATCCAGGAAGCCATTGAAAACCTTGGACTGGAATATGACGATGTTCAGTTCGTCACGGCGGAAGAGAACCCGGCGAACACTCCCGTGCGGCATGATGGCGGGTTCGGTTCAGCTTCGGTTTCGGCGACTCCGGCCAACGGCGGCGCCCGCGCTTCGCAGTCGCGCTTCGATTGGGACGGCGCGGCACAGCTAAACATCCGTTACACGTTCGACGCCTTTGTCATTGGCAGCGGAAACCAGTTCGCTCACGCAGCGGCACGCGCCGTTGCCGAGCGGCCTTCGAAGGCGTACAACCCACTGTTCCTCTACGGCGGGGTTGGAATGGGCAAGACGCACCTGATGCAGGCCATCGGCCATGAGGTGAAGAAGCATCACCCCGAGGCTGCGATCTGCTACGTCTCCAGCGAAAAGTTTACGAACGAGATGATCAATTCGATCAAGTACGACCGCATGACGAGCTTCCGTGACCGCTTCCGGACCGTGGACGTGCTGCTGATCGATGACATCCAGTTCCTCGCCCAGAAGGAACGCACTCAGGAAGAGTTCTTCCATACGTTCAATGCTCTGCATGAGTCGATGAAGCAGATCGTAATCGCCAGCGATCGTCCGCCTAAGGAGCTCGCGGAGATGGAAGACCGCCTGCGCAGCCGCTTCGAGTGGGGCTTGATCGCCGACATTCAGCCGCCGGACCTGGAGACGAAGGTCGCTATCCTGCAAAAGAAAGCCGACAACGAACACGTGGCGTTGCCGACCGACGTTGCTCTCTTTATCGCCTCCAACATCCGCAGCAACGTGCGCGAACTGGAAGGTGCGCTCATTCGCCTGGTTGCCTACGCTTCGCTGACTGGCGCCGACATCAGCCTGTCTACGGCGCAACAGTGCCTGAAGCAGTTCATCGATCAGCAGACCCGTAAGGTATCGATCGAAGCGATCCAGAAGGCCGTGGCGGAACAGTTCGGGCTTCGCTCGAATGAGATCAAGGCTAAGAACAACTCGCGCTCCATTGTTTATCCTCGACAGATCGCGATGTTCCTGTCCAAACATCTGACGGAAGCGTCGCTGCCTGAGATTGGACGGCAATTCGGCGGGAAGCACCACACGACGGTTCTGCACTCGGTCGATAAGATCGAAGAGGCGCGGAAGAGCGATAAAGATTTGAACAGGCTTCTGAACAAGTTGACTGAGACTTTGAGCAGCTAGAACGCGGTTTGCGTTTCGATTTCCACTGCTGTGACGGGTTTTCTTGAAACAGCTTGTGGGAAGCTTGTGCAAGCGGTGGAAGAAATCGGGTTCGGGAAGAACGCCCCAAAATCTTGCACCGGCCGGCCGGCGGTGCCGGGTAGATTTGCAGCGGTAGAATCAGGGGAGGGAGCAGTGGAATTGGGGTTTCAACGCCGTTTTCCACTTTTCCAGAGCGCCTACTGTTACTACTGGTATTGATTGTTTTTCATTTGATATAAGACAGAGCAGAATAGGGACCCTAGTTCTGCAGGCTCTGGCCGTACGTAACTACGAATGGCCAAGAGCCAATACAGGTGAATATGGCAGCTGAAGCAGGCATTGCGCAGGGGACGGCTATGGAGATCACAGTCAGCAAGTTCGATCTGCTGAGAGAACTCACTGCAACGCAGGGCGTCGTAGAACGCAAAACGACGATTCCCATCCTGTCGAACTTCCTTTTCGAAGCGGCGGGAGACAAGCTGTCCATCACGGCGACAGACCTTGACCTAAGCCTGCGCACGTCTTGCCCGGCTAAGGTAAAGAAGGAAGGTTCCTGCACCATCCCGGCACGCAAACTTTACGATTACGTGAAGCTGCTGCCCGATGGCGAAATCTCCATCAAGTTGCTTGAGAACCACTGGGTGAATATTCGTTCGGGGCGCTCGAATACCAAGATGGTAGGCATGGCGCGGTCGAACTTTCCAAGTCTGCCCATGTTCCCCGCTGCCGGCGTGGTGAAGGTTCCCGCCGAAGCGTTGCGGAAGATGATCGGAAAGACGATCTTTGCGATTTCCAATGAAGAGTCGCGCTACACACTGAATGGCGCTCTGATGGTGTTGAAGCCGGAGTCGATCACGATGGTCGCGACCGATGGTCATCGTCTGGCGCATATAGAGCGGCCGAACACGCAATTCGAAGTATCTGGCGAACTGAAGACTCTCGTGCCAAAGAAAGCGATGGCTGAACTGTCGTCGCTCCTGGGGAACGTCGACTTCGAGCACATTGAATTTGCGAAAGACGAATCCACCCTGTTCTTCCGCATCGGCGGACGCCTGCTGACCTCGCGTCAACTGACGGGCCAGTTCCCGAATTACGAAGCCGTTCTGCCGAAGGAGAACACGAAGTTCATCATCATCCGTTGCGATGAACTCAGCTCGGCTATTCAGCGCGTGGCGCAGTTCGCGGACGAGCGGTCGGGTGCGATTCGGTTCCGCCTGGACAAGAACGAATTGAAACTCTCTTCTTCTTCGACGGAGACGGGGGAGTCGGAAGATTCGATTGAGACGGCCTACGAAGGCGATCAGATGACGATCGGCTTCAACTCGCAATACCTCATTGATTTCCTTAAGGCCGCCGACGGTAACGAGGTTCGCCTGGAATTCAAGGATGCTCAGTCAGCCGGTCAACTGCGCCCGGAGGACGCAGCGGACGAGTTCAAGTACAGGTACGTCGTCATGCCGATGAGGATCTGAGTAGTTGGTTTCGGGCAAGAGCACCCTGCGGGGTGCTTTTTGTTTTGAGAAATTACTTTTTAATCGAAGACCAGAAGCAGCAAGGTTTTACGCATTTGACGTGAGTTTCTGACGAGACTACATTGCCACAAACGTTATGGAGGGGTGCCATGTTCAAAGGATTTCGCCAGTTCTTACTTCGCGGTAATGTTGTCGATCTTGCGGTAGGTGTTGTCGTCGGCGCTGCGTTTGGCGCTGTCGTTGCGTCTTTCACGAAGGATCTACTCACGCCGTTGATCGCCGCTCTGGTTGGCAAGCCCGACTTCTCCGCTCTCTACTTCGAGGTGAACAGCTCGAAGTTCATGTACGGAAACTTCGTGAACGCACTGTTGTCGTTCGTGCTGGTCGCTGGCGCGGTGTACTTCTTCGTGGTTGTCCCTGTGAATGCGTTGTTAAGCCGCGTCCAGCGCGCCCCTGTTGCCGAGCCTACGACGATGAAGTGTCCCGAGTGTCTGAGTGAGATTCCGATCGGCGCTGCGCGTTGTGCGTACTGTACGGCTCAACTGGGCCGTTCCGTGGAAAGCCGCGTCTGACAACGGTTTCGGGCGATTTTAGTTTCAAGCAAGTGGAACTTGGCTGGAACGGAGTGGCAGGCGAGTGCCGCATAATGGCCTGCAAGCTCAATGCCGATCGAGCCGAAGTTAGGTCTCGGGAGGAACAATTCCGTAAGTAGTTGATGGATTAGTAACTATTGGCGTAGATATTCGTGAGTTGAACGGTGATGCTGGAATCCTGAGTGCAGCGAGGCGTGAGAGCGGGGCGAGAGTATGTTGCACTCCATTTCTACGATTCGAGGCCGACGGGACGGCTGTTTTCTCCTCATTCTTCTGCTCTTCGAGATCGCGATTACGGCTCTTGCCGCGGCTCAAACCACTGAACAGGACTTCACTGTAGCGCTCATCCCTGATCCCCAGAACTACTCCCAGTTCTATCCGGCGATTTTCAAGCAACAGACGCGATGGATCGTGAATAACGCGCAGGCGCGCAATATCAGGTTCGTGATTGGCGAAGGCGACATGGTCAATAACCCCGGCTCGCCGACCGAGTGGGATAACGCGGAGGCAGCCGTGAACGTCCTGGACGGCAAGGTGCCCTATGCGATGGCGATTGGCAACCACGATTATGAGGGAGTAGAGCCCGCGAAGCGCAGCGCCATCGCCTTCAATCAGCACTTTGGGCCGTCGCGATACCAGGGATACTCGTGGTATGGCGGCAACTACAACGGCAGCAACGAGAACTTCTACACGTTCTTAACAGTCGGGACGCAGCGCTACATGGTGCTGGCGCTGGAGTATTATCCGCGCGATGCAATCCTCACGTGGGCCTCATCGGTGATCGACGCTAACCCGGACGCCAAGATCATGCTGGTAACGCACAGCTTTCTGTACACGGATGGTACTCGCGGCGACAAGTGCGACACCCATGACATGAGCGGTACCACGGGCAACAATGCTCAGTCGTCGTGGCTGAAGTTCCTCAGCCAGAAGCGAAACGCGATGCTGGCGGTCAGTGGGCACCTCGTCGCCACAAGTTCTGCGCATCGCACGGACCTCGGCGTGAATGGCAACGTGGTCAACCAGATATTTACGAACTTCCAGAACTGGCCGAGCGGCGGGCAAGGCTACTTGCGACTGCTCGCTTTCCATCCGTCACAGAACCGCGTGGACGTGACAACGTATTCGCCCTACCTGAACTCCTGGCTGACGACTTCGGCGTACCAGTTCTCTCTGCCGCTTACGAACGACAGCAACACCCAGATCACGGGCGCAATCGAAGGGAAAGTCCGCACAAGTTCGTGCACTGCAGTGGCCGGAGCAACAGTAACCGCCGGAACGACAACCGCCACCAGTGACGCCTCTGGGCGCTTCCGGTTGCAATCGCTGCTGCCTGACTCGAATGACGTGACCGTGACTGCGTCTGGCTATGTCAGCCAGACCCGGAGCGGCGTTAAAGTGAACGCCGGGTATTCACAGCAGACGGATTTCTACCCGGTGCCCTCGACCAGCGCACCCTGCCCGTTGAGCACGACAGATCCTTCGGTGACCATCTGCACGCCCGCGAATAATGCAACCGTCACGTCGCCTGTTCGTGTTGTTGCCGGAACGACGTCTTCCAAGGGCGTGGATTATGTGCAGGTGTACGTCGATGGCGTGAAGCAGTACACCGCGTACAGTCCGATGTTGGACACAAACATCACCATGGCCAGCGGCACGCGGAAACTCACGGTGCAGGCGAAGGACGACGCAGGGGTGATATTCAAGAGAACGATTTACGTCAATGCCGGATCGTCAACAACAACCTGCACGGCGAGCACGGCGTCCTCCGTGAACATCTGCACGCCGGCTAATAACGCTGCAATCTCTAACCCGGTACACATCGCCGCCGCGGCGCGCTCGACAAACTCCATCAGCTATTTACAGGTTTACGTTGATGGCGTAAAGAAGTACCAGGTATATGCGTCGTCGCTCGATACCAATCTTAGTATGGCTGTTGGTACCCGCAGAGTGACCGTGCAAGCAAAAGACAGTTCCGGGCTTACCTTCAAGCAAACGATCTACGTAACGATCAAGTAGGCAACGTGACTCGGCCCGGATGACGCGGATTCAGGAACTCAGGACCTTGTAGCGAGCCGATATCAGAGGTCGAAGCAGGCTTGGAGTTTCGATTGAGACGCTCTGCCGACCCTCCATAAAGGGATCTTGCTGGGTCTGTGTATGTTATTGAGCGGCGTGCATTTAAATAGATCTTAGGGGCTGCCGGAAGCGGCTCACCTGTGTTAAAATCATAACAACTCGAGTAGCAACTAAGTGACTGAATTTCAAGTGGTTGAAGTCACTTGCGGCGAGTCGTTCCAGGCTCTTCTCGCGCTCGATATATGCCTTTCGTCTACGCGGTTTGCGCGGGGCAAAGGTCTTTACAACGCGACGGCACGCGGCAACGCATTCGCGGTCGCGTCGTCTTACGAACGGAGCAGGATGGCCCCCAAAGAAACCCAGTCAGGTACCGCAATCGCCTTGGAAAAAGAGAAGAACGGCAAAGTGGAAGCTGAACTGAAAAACGGCAAAAACGAAAAGAATGGTAATGCTTCCGACGGAAACGGCGATTACAACGCCGATTCCATCAAAGTGCTTGGCGGCATGGAGGCTGTTCGCAAACGTCCGGCCATGTATATCGGTTCGACCGGTGACCTGGGCCTTCACCACCTCGTGTACGAAGTGGTGGACAACTCCGTTGACGAGGCGCTCGCCGGGTACGCTGACAAGATTGATGTGTCGATACACATCGACAACTCGATCAGCGTCGTCGACAACGGCCGCGGCATTCCCGTGGACGAGATGGACATGGATGGGGAACGAGTGCCCGCAGCGCAGGTCGTCATGACCGTGTTGCACGCAGGCGGCAAGTTCGATTCCTCCACGTACAAAGTATCCGGCGGACTGCATGGCGTCGGCGTGAGCTGCGTCAATGCGCTCTCGCATTTGCTGGAACTTGAGATCTGGCGCGACGGATCCGTGTGGGAGCAAACGTACTCCAAGGGCGAGCCGCAGACGAAGCTAAAGCGGACCGGGCCGACCAAGAGGCGCGGCACCAAGGTTCATTTCGTCCCTGACAACGAAATCTTCACCGCGACGGAATACAACTTCGACACCCTGGCGCAGCGTCTGCGCGAGTTGGCTTTCCTGAACAAAGGTCTGCTCATTACGCTGACCGACGAGCGCACTACAGATCCAAAGACCGGCGAACCGAAGACTGTCGAGTTCAAGTTCAACGGCGGCATTGCAGAATTCATTAAGCATTTGAATCGCGGCAAGGCTGTGCTGCACGACAAGCCGATCTACATGGAAGCGGAGCGGGATGGTCTCGCCTTAGAGATTGGGTTGCAGTATAACGACGCCTACTCTGAAACCGTTTTCAGCTTCGCCAACAACATCAACACTGTTGATGGCGGCTCGCATCTATCTGGCTTCCGGACAGCGCTGACACGCACCATCAACAACGCGGGCCAGCAACTCGGGTTATTTAAGGACGTGAAGGAAAACCTCTCGGGCGACGACGTCCGCGAAGGCCTGGTCGCCGTGGTCAGCGTGAAGTTGCCGCAGCCGCAGTTCGAAGGGCAGACCAAGGGTAAGCTGAATTCGGACATTGCCGGACAGGTACAGGCATTCGTCAACGAGCGCCTGGGCGCGTTCTTCGAACAGAATCAACCGGTGGCACGGAAGATTATCAACAAAGCAATCGATGCCTCTCGCGCGCGTGAAGCTGCACGCAAGGCGCGCGACCTGACGCGTCGCAAGGGCGCGCTGGATGGCGGCGGGCTGCCGGGGAAATTGGCCGACTGCTCCGAACGCCAACCGGAACGCTGCGAGGTTTACCTGGTCGAAGGCGAGTCCGCCGGCGGCACCGCCAAGGGCGGGCGCGATCGTCGTTACCAGGCGATTCTCCCGTTGAGGGGCAAGATTCTCAACGTAGAGAAAGCCCGTTACGACAAGATGCTGGGTCAAGAAGAAATTCGAGCCTTGATTACCGCAGTGGGCACCGGCATCGGTAAAGACGACTTCGACATCTCCAAACTGCGTTATGGCAAGATCATCCTGATGACGGACGCCGACGTGGACGGATCGCACATTCGCACACTGCTGCTGACGTTCTTCTTCCGCCACATGCAGGAACTGATCAAGCGCGGCAACGTGTTCATTGCGCAACCCCCGCTGTATCGCATCAAGAAGGGGAAGTTCGAGCAGTATGTAAAAGACGAGCGCGAGTTTGTTCGCCTGATGGTGAAGCGCGCAGCCGAGGGCATTGTCATACGCTACGGCGAAGGCGCGGCGCGGCTGGAAGGCGCTCCGCTGACGCAGTTCATGACGCGGCTGAACGAGTACCTCGGATTCTTCGACAAGGTCGATAAGCGGATACGCGACGAGCAGGTCAGCGAGATGATGCCGAAGCTGGATATCTCCAAGCGCGTGGACTTCGAGGGCGCAGACGGCAAAGCTTCAAAGAAGCTGATCGAACTCGAGAAGCAGATGAAGGCAATCGCGAAAGAACACGAGTTCAGGGAAGTGGAATTAAGGTTCGACGAAGAGCACGAATTGTGGTTCGTGCACCTTGTGAACGCGCAGGGTGCCGAGCATCGGCTGAATTGGGAACTGGTGGCCACTCCG
Organism: Clostridia bacterium; assembly: GCA_035561135.1. Lineage (NCBI taxonomy): Bacteria > Bacillati > Bacillota > Clostridia > Clostridia bacterium. The sequence continues at coordinate 122,590 of DATMYA010000052.1, read as the reverse complement.
GAGTATCGGCAGATGATGTCGAAGTACGCCCAGATTCGCGAGTTCGCACAGCCACCCTACATCGTGGAGTCGCGCGGCGTTGCAACCAACGGACAGCAGGAAGAACTGAGCGACACCGAGAAAGCCGATCAGGAAAAAGCCGAGAAGAAGAACGTAAAGGTGGCCGCTCCAAAGCGCCGCTCCGGCGAAGTGGAAGTTGTCGAGAAGCAGAACCTGCGCGAACTCTTCGAGCATGTACTGAACGAAGGACGTAAGGACTACAGCGTGCAGCGCTACAAAGGTCTTGGCGAAATGTCAGCCGAGCAGCTCTGGGCTACGACCATGGATCCCGAGCGCCGTACGCTGCTCTCGGTGAAACTGGAAGACATTGCGGAGACGGAAAACATCTTCTCAACGCTAATGGGCGAAAACGTCGAAGCCCGCCGAAAATTCATCGAAGACAATGCGCTGGATGTGAAGAACCTCGACATCTAAATCTGCGATGTTGTTTGTAGCAATCAAGCCCCTCGCTGTAGAGGGGCTTTTACTTTGGGGGCTTTACTTCCTCCTCGAGTTTTAGCTTTCCCTCGGGATGATGAACTTGCAAAGCCGGAACCCAGTTGGCACGGCGAAAAGCTGCCCTGTCGTGGTACAACTTTGCTCGAATGTCCTTCGCCCCCAAATCTAAGCTATTCACGCGTGAGCGTTACGGTACGCCGCAGGTCATCGCAGTCGTGTTGCTGCTGCTTTTTCTCGGTCAGTGCGCGTGGTTCATCTCGCGCGTGCCGCTCACGCAGGTGGAGGCCAACTACATACAGGCTGGCTGGATGGCGCTGCGTCCCGGAGCGGGTCGCGCTGAAGTAGCGGGCCGTCAAATGCATTCGCCTCTTGTACCGATGCTGGCAGGAGCGCCAGCCGAGATGCTGATGCGCTGGCGCATGACAAACGCTGACGCGGAGCTAGGCAGCGCGCCGACTTCGTTTTCAGCCTGGGATTCATCGTATCTGGATCGCTACCGCTGGTTGATCCGCGCGCCGTTTGTGCTGGCGGGCCTGCTGCTTGGCGCCTCGCTGTGGTACGTAGCTCGAAGGCTATACGGCAACGCGGGCGGATATATTGCCCTGGGACTTTACGCATTCTCTCCCGGAATTGTGATTCGGAGCTCGATGGCGACACCGGAGATCATCGCGACGTGGGGATTGTTTGGGACGATATTCACGGCGATCGCGGTGTCGCATACGTTGTACGCGCCTCGCGAAGTGGTGCTGTGGAACTGGCGACGCATTCTGCTGCTCGGCTTCTGCATCTTCCTGACCGTGGGCGCACAGTTCTCTCTGGTATGGCTGCTGTTGCTGGCTCTTGGGTTCATGTGGTGGGCGGTACCGCATCGCCGCGGGGCGGCCCTGCTGATCCTCACCTCCTCGACGTTGGTGGCACTCGTGCTGTTGTGGGGTGTGTACGGCTTCCGTGTGGGCGTGCTTATCGATGGATTGGCGCGGGCACAATGGCTGGGCTTTGTACCAAGGATGTTTGCCAGCCAGGCGATCTACGGTTTGCTCGGCGGCTTCTTTGTGCGAGATGCCGCGGCGACTGCGCTGATGGCGCTGATCGCATTCACCACGTATCTGCGCTGGAAACGAGCGCGGTTTTTCGGAAACTCTGTTCCACTGATCGTGGCCGCAACTCTCGTCGTGCTCGGCATTCTGATGGCGCACGTTGCCGGACTGCTGTTCTTGTTCGCAGCCTTGCCGTTCCTCATCGTTTTTGCTTCAGGTGTTTTCGCCGACCTGTTGGAGACGCCGCGAGCGAGCGTTGCGCTCGGTATTGTCGCCGGCGTGCTGGCCACACAGGCAGTTCTTAGCATCTATGGACTTGTACAGTTGACTCGCGGTCTGCGGTGATTCGGCCGCCGAGGGACCGCTACTTCCGGACCGTTTCGGGGTTATCATTGTCGTGATGCGGCACGGGTTCAAAGTCGCGTTGATTGCGGTGATCGTTGCCGCTAGTTCAGCAGTGATGTTGCCGGTGCGAGCGGCAGCACAATTGGCGCCACCGGCGTCTATCTTCTCCGGTGGCGGGACACATCTCGGTGCGCCGGGCGCGAGCATCTTCTCCGGATTCCCATGCTGTCGCAACGGATTTGGCGGATTCAACGGCTTCGGCGGTGGATTCGGCGTCAAGTTCGGCGGCGGCTTCGGACACAATCCGCGCTTTCAGGTGGGCTTTGGTGGCCGTCGTTTTGGCGGTTTCGGGGGTCGCCGCTTCGGGGGCTTCGGCTTTGGTCAAACGCAGGTCGTTCCCGTTTTCGTGCCCTCCTATTCCATGGGTTATTACCCGTACTATCCAATGGCGGTGATTCCTCCGGGCGAATCGGTGGAAGGTGCGGGCACGTTTGATCGCGGGGCATCTGACGACGGCTACTATTCCGACTCGCGAGAAGTCGCACGCGAAGCCGCTCGTGAGGCTGCGCGCGAAGTTGTCCGGGAAGAGGCGCAGAGAGCTCAGGCACCCGAGCCAAGCGCGCCCGCAGAAGCAGCGAAGGATGCTGGCCCACAGCCGGTAGAGGAGATCACGCCGACGGTGCTCGTTTTCCGCGACGGCCACGAGAGCGAGGTCGCGAACTACGCCATCATGGGCTCGACCCTGTTCGTCCTCTCGGGGGAGCACTCTAAAATTCCTCTTAGTGAACTTGACCTTGTGGCGACGCGCGAGGCCAACGAACTCCGCGGTCTGAGCTTCCACGTCCCGTCGGCAAAGTCAAAGTAACCTGTCGGCAGCTTGTAAACGCTTGTAACCTCAGCCTGTTACGGACTCCAGCAGACCTCCATCGTGGTATAATCGAGATTGCTCATCTTCCGGCTAAATTCCTGTATTTGCAGTTGTTTACGTGTGATTCGCTGAGGCGCGCGAGGCAGTTGCCGAGCACGACGTGCGTTCGCAAATCACCTTTGCTGCTGGAGAACAGAGAGCAATCGCAGCCGACTCAACCCTCTGCGATGAGGGACTGAGCGCGCAGGACTGAGACCAAGTTTCTTATGGTAGACGATACGAATCCGAAACTTCCTTTGGGCGACTCCGGAATACCCGGCGCCGCCAACGTGCAGCCCATCAACATTGAAGAGGAGATGAAGCGTTCCTATCTCGACTATTCAATGTCGGTGATCATCGGCCGTGCACTGCCCGACGTGCGCGACGGATTGAAGCCAGTGCATCGGCGCATTCTGTACGCGATGAACGAAATGGGCTTACTGCATAACCGCAAGCACGTGAAGTGCGCCAAAGTCGTCGGCGCCGTGCTCGGCTCCTATCACCCGCACGGTGATACCGCGGTTTACGACGCGATGGTGCGCATGGCGCAGAGCTTCTCCTTGCGTTATCCAATGGTGGATGGGCAGGGCAACTTTGGCTCGGTTGATGGCGACCCGGCGGCAGCCTATCGATACACTGAGGCACGTATCACCGCTATCGCGGAAGAAATGCTCGCCGACATCGATAAAGACACAGTCGACTTTGCTCCTAATTTTGACGACACCTCGGTCGAGCCGACTATTCTTCCCGCGAAGATTCCGAACCTCCTCGTCAACGGATCGAACGGTATCGCCGTGGGTATGGCCACCAACATCCCGCCGCACAACCTTGGGGAGATTGTGGACGCCGCGATCATGCTGGTGAATAAGCCTGAGACCACGCTCGAAGAGGTTTTGCAGGTGGTGCAGGGACCGGACTTCCCAACGGGTGCTTTTATTTACGGCAAGAAGGGAATTTACGAGGCATATCGCACTGGGCGTGGGCGCTTCCTCATGCGGTCGAAGGCCGCAGTGGAGCACATTACCAAGGAGCGCGAAGCCATCATCATCACCGAGATCCCTTACCAGGTGAACAAGGCGCGGCTGATCGAGCGCATCGCCAGTCTGGTGAACGAGAAGGTGATCGAAGAAATCAGCGATATCCGGGACGAGAGCGATCGCGACGGCATGCGCATCGTAATCGAATTGAAGCGTGGGGCGCAGCCGGAGATCGTACTGAACCAGCTCTATAAGCATACGTCGATGCAGGAGAGCTTCAGCATGATCTTCCTGGCCGTTGCCAACGGCCAGCCGAAAGAAATGGGCTTGATCCAGGCGCTGCGCTACTTCATCGATCACCGCATCGATGTGGTGCGCCGGCGAACGGCTTTCCTGCTGAACAAGGCACGCGACCGCGAGCACATCCTTGAGGGCTACCAGGCGGCGCTCGATCATCTAGACAACGTGATAGCCATCATTCGCGGCAGCGCGAACCGCAATGAAGCGCGCGAGAACCTGGTCGCATACTTCGGTGGCAAGAAGATCACGATCAACACCACAGGCGCTCCGCCGGAAATCAACCCGGGGAAGCCGTTCAGCGTACGGCAGGCAGATGCGATTCTCGAACTGCAATTGCACCGCCTGACACGGCTTTCCATCGACGAGATTCTGAACGAGTTGAAGGAAATTCGCGACCGGATTGCGGAGTACGAATCGATTCTCGTATCGGAAAAGAAACTTCGCGACGTGATCGTGAAGGATTTGGCGCAGGTTCGCAAGGATTACGCGGACAAGCGCCGCACGGTGATCGTGGACGAGGCGAAAGAGATTCAGCTCGAAGACTTAATCGCAGACGAGCAGGTAGCGGTAACGGTATCGCACTCGGGATATCTGAAGCGCACGCCGATCTCGACCTATCGTCAGCAGCGGCGTGGCGGAACAGGGCGCAAGGGCATGACGACGCGCGAAGAGGATTTCGTGGAGAAGCTGTTCATCGCCTCCACTCATGCCTACATCCTGGTGTTTACGAGCACCGGTCGCGTGTACTGGCTGAAGGTGTACGAGATTCCGGACGTCGGCGCTGCCGGTAAAGGCAAGCACATCGGCAACCTGGTCTCGCTGCAACCCGGCGAATCGGTGCGAGCCATGCTGCCAGTGCGCGATCTGGAAGAAGAGAACCGGTACGTATTCTTCGTCACGCGCAAGGGTACGGTAAAGAAGACCGCGCTGAAGGACTTCTCGAACGTAATGTCGCGCGGCATTATCGCTATCGGCATCGAGGACGAAGACGAGCTGGTTGCAGCCGCCTGCACGGACGGCCAGCAGATTGTGTTCCTCGCAACGCATGACGGCATGGCGATCCGCTTCGACGAGGACAACGTTCGCACGATGGGGCGTCCGGCATTCGGCGTTCGCGGCATGGACCTCGATAAGAAGGATTACATCGTCGGGATGGCGGTAACGCCGAAGGATGCGCCGCAAGCCAATGGCAAGACTAACGGCAAGGCCAAGGGACGCAAAGACGCAGACGGTGAGAAGCCGGAACCGAACCTGATCCTCACCGTGACAGAGAACGGCTACGGCAAACGCACGCCGGTTGACGAATATCGTCTGCAGACGCGCGGCGGCAAGGGCGTGATTAACGTCAAGACCCGCGAGAAGAACGGCAAAGTTGTCGGCATCTTGCTGGTCACGGAAGAGAACGAGGCCATGCTGATTTCGCAATTCGGCAAGATCATCCGCATGGGTACGGATTCCATTCGCGAAGCGGGACGTGCCACACAGGGCGTTCGCCTGCTAAGCCTGGAAGGCGGCGACAAGGTTGCAGCCGCTGTCGTTATCCCCTCGGAAGAGCAAGAGAAAGAAGACCCGACGTTACTTCAGTAAAAGTGGCGCGTTGAGCAGCCATCCTTGGCTGCGAAGTTGAGAGGCCCGGAGAAAATTCCGGGCCTTTTGTTTTTCGACCGTGAACTCGTCGCGCGCGCGGCAACCAAACGCCGCCAGCTACTCTCCAACGCTCCAGGTCTGCCCAGGCCCAGGATCGTTCCCTATGTGGATCGTATTCACCATCTTTGCCTTGCTCTGGCTAACAAGTATCGAGTTCTTTCTTCCCGCTGCGCTCACGCTTCTGTTTTTCGCCGCGATGATCGCGTCCGGCGCATTCGCGGTGCTGCCGTCCCTTGGCAGTAGTGCTCGTGGCGAGCACAGGGGTAACGAGCGCATCTACACGCGCTGGTGAACCTGCTCGACCGTTGGCGGCGGCGGTCGATGTACCATAAGCGGGTGCTGACCAAGCTGCTGGCCTATGTGCGTGAACTTTACCTGGTGCGCCCGGGCGACCGCGTGGGTGTAGCGGTGTCGGGCGGAGCGGACTCGGTGGCACTGCTGCGGGCGCTGCTTGAGTTGCGAACGGAATTTGGCGCCGTTCTCTCCGTCGTACACCTGCACCATGGCATCAGGGGCGCGCAGGCCGATGCCGACGCGCAGTTCGTATGCGACCTGGCCCTTGAGCATGAACTGGAGTGTCATCAGCAGAGCGTTGACGTTCCTGCGTACGCCGGCGAGCACGCGATGGGCGTGGAAGCCGCAGGCCGCAAGCTTCGTTACCAGTTCTTCGAGTCGCTCATTCGCCGCAATCTGCTCGACAAAGTCGCGACTGCGCACACGGCAGACGACCAGGCTGAGACCGTGCTCTTGCGCACGATGCGCGGAGCAGGTTCGCGTGGCCTGGCGGGAATCTACCCCCGCTTGTCATTGGGCGAACGAGAGGAGTCGGGAGTTGTCCGGCCTCTGCTGTCGATTTCTCGGAACGAGGTTGAGCAGTATTTGGAGAGCATCGGCCAGCGCTGGTGCGAAGACGCCACCAACCGCGACCGCCGGTATCTTCGCAACCGCGTACGCCACGAACTGCTCCCGCTGCTGGAGCGCGATTACAACCCTTCGATCCGCAGGGTGCTGAGTGAGTCTGCCGAAATCGCGCGTGCGGAGGAAGATTTCTGGGACGCTGAAGTTCGTAGCCTCTCTGTTGATGTCATTACTTCGGGCGAGAGTCGAGCGGCGGTCGGCATTTCTGCGCTCGCACATCATCCCTTGGCGCTGCGACGTCGCCTCATCCGTTTCGCTGCCGAGCAGGCCGGTCTTGCCCTTGATTTCCATCATATCGAAGAACTGCTGTCCGTCGCGGAGAGGACTACGTCAAGGTGTGTGCTGCCGAATGGCTATTTTGCGGAGCGGCGAGGCGGAGAACTGGTTATCAAGCCGCGTGTTCCTACAGTCGTGGTCGAAGACTACGAGTATCACCTAGGTGTTCCCGGCGAGGTGGTGGTACGGGAAGCTGGATTACGGCTCCGGACGCGATTGGTTACCGTCACCGGAAGCTGTGAGGGGTATAATCCCGCAGCGCTGCTCAATCCAGGCTCGCTGGCGTCTGTGCTTGTTGTGCGCAACTGGAAAGCGGGAGACCGTTTTCATCCCGTGCGCAGCAGGTCGCCGGAGAAACTCAAGCGCCTCCTTCAGGAGAAGAAGGTGCTAAAGCCGGACAAGGCTTTGTGGCCGGTTGTGGTGAGCGGCGATTCGATCGTTTGGGTTCGCGGGTTCCCGGTTGCCGTGCAGCACGCTTTCCGGCAGCAGACGGGGCAGGCGGTACTTATCGAAGAACTCTCGGAATGAGGTTCATTTGACCAAGGAAACAGGACTGCCCCACAGCATGAAGACCGTAGTTACTGCCGAACAGATGCAGAAGCGCATCCGGGACATCGGCCGGCAGATTTCGAGCGACTACGAAGGAAAGGAACTGCACGTCATCGGCGTCCTGGAGAACGGCTTTGTTTTTATGGCTGACCTCATTCGCGCTCTTGACCTTTCTCTGGTCTGCAACTTTGTAAAGCCGTACTTCCGGGAGATGCTGCAAGGCAACATCGCCACGACGGAAATCTTCTTTGCTCCAGAATTGGAAGTCAGAGACAAGCACGTCCTCCTGGTTGAGGGCCTGATGCAGTCGGGGATCACGACCGAGTTCCTGATTAGAAATCTCACTGCCCGTGGCGCGGCCTCGGTCAGACTGGCGGTAATGGTGGATCGCCCATCACAGCGCAGGGTGCTGCTGCAACCGGACTATTTTGGCTTCCTGATCGACGAGGGCTATGTGATCGGATATGGCCTGGGAGGGCCCCTGCTTGGCCGGAATCTGGCTTATCTTGCCTCTGCCGATGAAGACCTGCAGCCCTCTATTTGAAGGCTTCTGCGCGTTGTTTTCCCTCCAAAACGGTTACAATCTATAAGGGGAGCAAATTCCGTAAATCCGAGCAGCTTGGCAGGCATCTAAACTGCTGGGTGCTTGCGTATTGATACGGTCGCCCTCAAATATTAGGAGCTTCTGTGAATTCGACGGTTAAACAGGTCGTGTTCTGGCTGGTGATTGTACTGTCTGGCGTCCTGCTCTGGCAGGTCGTCAAGGCGGGTGGATCTGGCGTTAAGGAAAAGGAAATCAACTTCTCGGAGTACCGGTCACAGGTGAACCAGGGCAAGGTTCAGAGCGTGGTCGTTCAGGGCTCCGAAGTTCGCGGTACGTATCGCGACGAAAAAGCCACATTCCACACCACGGTCCCGCCGAACAACTACCCTGAGATGTACAAAGAGTTGTCGGAAAAGGGCGTCAACATCACGGTTCGCGATAACAGCACTGGCGGCTACGGCACCTGGCTGCTCAATCTCGCACCGCTCATTCTGCTGGGCGCTCTCTGGTTCATCATGATTCGCCAGATGCAGACCGGCGGAAACAAGGCGCTTTCCTTCGGCAAGAGCCGCGCTCGCCTGCTCTCCATGCAGCAGAAGAAGGTGACGTTTAAGGACGTTGCCGGCGTAGACGAGGCTAAGGAAGAACTGCGCGAGATCATCGAGTTCCTGCGCGAGGCGCAGAAATTCCAGAAGCTGGGCGGACGCATTCCGAAAGGCGTGTTGCTGGTCGGACCTCCGGGAACGGGCAAGACCCTTCTTGCGCGTGCGGTTGCCGGCGAAGCCAACGTGCCTTTCTTCAGTATTTCTGGTTCTGACTTTGTCGAAATGTTCGTAGGCGTGGGCGCAAGCCGCGTTCGTGACCTGTTCGAACAGGGCAAGAAGAATGCTCCCTGCATCATCTTCATCGACGAAATCGACGCCGTTGGACGTCATCGTGGCGCAGGCCTCGGCGGCGGACACGACGAGCGCGAGCAGACACTGAACCAGTTGCTGGTCGAAATGGACGGCTTCGAATCGAACGAAGGCGTCATCCTTATCGCTGCGACGAACCGTCCTGACGTGCTGGACCCGGCGCTCCTGCGCCCCGGCCGCTTCGATCGCCGCGTGGTTGTCTCCCGTCCAGACGTTCGTGGGCGTGAAGAAATCCTGCGCGTACACACGCGCAAGATTCCGATGAACGACGACGTTGATCTTTCCGTCCTGGCTCGTGGCACACCGGGTTTTTCCGGTGCCGACCTGGCCAACATGGTTAACGAAGCTGCTCTGAATGCCGCGCGCCAGAACCGCAAGACGGTTCTGATGTACGACTTTGAGCTCGCAAAGGACAAGGTCCTGATGGGCGCCGAGCGCAAGTCCATGATTCTCTCGGACGAGGAGAAGCGCGTCACGGCGTATCACGAAGCTGGGCACGCGCTGGTTGCGGTCAAGATGAAACATTCGGACCCACTGCACAAGGTGACCATCATCCCGCGCGGTATGGCGCTGGGCGTCACCATGCAACTCCCGATCGACGACAAACACACGTACACGCGTGACTATCTCGAGACGCGTCTGGCCATCATGATGGGCGGCCGCATCGCCGAGGAGCTGTTCCTGACGACGATGACCACCGGAGCCGGGAACGACATCGAGCAGGCGTCTGAACTGGCGCGCAAGATGGTGTGCGAGTTCGGCATGAGCAAGATGGGGCCCATAACGTTCGGCAAGAAGGAAGAGCAGATATTCCTTGGCCGCGAGATCAGCCAGCATCGCGACTTCAGCGAGGCGACTGCAATCCAGATCGACGAAGAGGTCAAGCGCTTCGTCAACAACGGCTACCAGAGCGCGTACGAGATTCTGAACTCGAACCACGAGGTGATGCACAACATTGCCAAGGCGCTGCTGGAGCGTGAGGTGCTCGACGCCAACGAACTCCAGGCGATCATCGAAGGCAAACAGCTTGCTGCTCGCGTTACGCCTTCGTCTGACAACGATGGTGGCAATGTGCAGCAGGTGCTCAAGCCCGAGCCGAATCGCCAGCCAGTCAGGAATCCCGGCGAACGGCCGGCGCAAGCGTGATCACGGGTGGTTGAGTATCGGTTGAGATAATCCAGATTTATGGGAGAACAAAGGCGGCCTTCGGGTCGCCTTTGTTTGCTTACAAATAGAGCGTCATGTCGACCGCGCGCCGAAGGCGCGAAGCGTAGACGCCATAACGTTTGCTTTGAATTGGCTCTGTCATCAAACTAAGGCGATGCGATGAGCTCTCAGGAGATGCTAATGAGCGGTTTCTTCTCGGCGATGACTCGGCCGATGATGCGGGCGGGCAGGGCGGCGGCACGAAGTTCCTCGGCAAGTTTCTGCGCCTGCGCGGCTTCGATCGAGATAAGCAAGCCACCCGCAGTTTGCGGATCAAAGAGCACGGTGCGCAGTTCTTCTGAAACGTTGCCGTCGTACTCGACTGCGCATTCGGCGAATTCGCGGTTCGCCTTCAGTCCTCCCGGGACAAATCCGGCGCGAATGCAGTCGAGTGCGCCATTTAGCAGCGGAAGCTCCGAGCTGAAGATGATGAGGCTGACGTCGCTACCCAACGCCATCTCCCGCGCATGGCCGATCAGGCCAAAGCCGGTGATGTCCGTCATGCCGTGGACATCGTAGCTCTGCGCTATCTCGGCTGCTGTCTTGTTGAGGGTCGTCATGGAGCGCGTTGCCACCTCAATCCACTCCGGCTTCGCTTCGCCCCGCTTGATCGCCGTTGAGATGACGCCCGTGCCAAGGCCCTTCGTGAGCACGAGGTGGTCGCCCGCTTTTGCCCCTGAATTCGTGAGCACGCGCCGAGGATTGATCGTTCCGGTAACTGAGTAGCCGAACTTGATTTCGGGATCGCGAATGGAATGTCCGCCAATGACGGCGCAGCCAGCCTCCGTCATCTTGCTAAGACCGCCCGCAAGAATCTCCTGGAGGATTGATAGGTCGCCCTTTTCGGGGAAGCAGACCATCGCGAGCGAACTCAGCGGGCGTCCGCCCATGGCATACACATCGCTCAGCGCGTTGGTCGCCGCAATCTGTCCGAAGACGTAGGGATCGTCCACGATGGGCGTAAAGAAGTCGACCGTCTGAACGAGCGCCAGCTCTGGCGTGAGTTGATACACACCCGCGTCATCGGCTTTATCGAAGCCGACGAGGACGTTAGGGTCTTGTTGCCGGGCTAATTTCCCAAGCACCGAGTCCAGCGCCGCCGGACTGAGCTTGCTGGCTCAACCCGCAGCCTTGACCGTCTCCGTCAAACGAACTTTCTTCACTTCCTTCACTTCCATCACAAGTCGTGAGATCCTTCCGCGCAGTTACTTCGTCAGTGCACAGACTGTAGTCACTGATTGTAATCAATGATGGCGCTCCGCTCACGTCGGTCGTGTTCCACCACTTCCAACAATTCCGTGAGGAAGCGACGATCAGCATCGGCGCCTTCAAGCACAAAGGAAGTCATCTCCGAGGCGTTGCCTGCCAGAACGCTGACGATAATGTAGGAGCAATCCGGCCAGTAGGCCTGGTCCAGATCGGTGCGTGACCAGTGCGGGGGCGCGTCGGGGTGCGAGTGGTAAAAGCCGAGAATGCTCTCGCCGTGCTCCCGCGCCTGTCGCTGGATATCGATCAACTCGCGCGGGTCGATGTTGTATCGCGTGCGCGCAGCCTGTCCTCGGGTGTTCGTGCAGCGAACGACGCGGCTCACGATTTTGCGATTGCCGCTGATTGCACCCAGCAGCACGCCGCAGCATTCGTGAGGATAGCGCTCCTCGCCGTGGCAACGGATGTCTTCGTATTCAGCCTTGCCTATCACAAGCATATGCACTGCCCGTTGTAACACCTGAGTTGCTGTATTAGATTGCAATGTGCGAAAGTTATCGACTCAATGGCCTTATAGTCTAGAAGTGTTTCGATGCCGGGCAGATTGATTGCGCTCTCTGCTCCGCAAGGTCAGAGCGGCGGGGCGGGTGAGTAGCCCTGTGCGCCTGCGACGCATCAGAAGTAGGGGAAATGGCAAAGACGATCAAGCAGAAGAGTTACGAAGATTCGCTGGCATGGCTACGCGACCATGGTTTTGAGGTGCTGGAAGCTCCCGGCACAGCTAACCGCGTTTTCCTGAAGAAGTACAACTGTTCCGCAGCGATTGAAAAAGCGGAAGACGGTACGGCAAAGTTCTTTGCCTATCCGGGCTGCCTCGTCGGCGGAGAGATTTCCAAGCTCGTCGATCGTGGCTACCAGAAGTTTCTGCGGACCAGCAAGCTTGAGATCGCCGCGACGGAGGACCATCTGCGAGCGTTGCACCGGTTCTCTGAGGAGCTTAAGGAAGCCATCGGTGCGACCAGTTTGTATAACGAGTCGCTGGGTTCGGTAAGCGAAACCTACGTCTACGATCGCGTCAGGGATCGCGACAAGCCTCAGGTGGACCGCCCAATGCGACCCTGGCAGACGCCGGACGGCGCGAAGGGAAAGAAGCCGGCGTAAGCCATGCGCCACGCCCTGAGCACTGCCGCGCAGCCGATCCCGTCGCTCGAGTGGTACCACATCGACGACCCTTCGTCGCCGGCGCTTGACGAACTGGCACTCCGTTTTCATCTCCACGAACTGCAGATCGAAGATTGCCGGCATCGCCCGCAGCGTGCGAAATCAGAAGAGCACGCAGGCTATATCTTTTTCGTCCTGAAACACCTGCACGCGAATGACGGCCTTAACTTCGATGACCTCGATGTCTTTCTCGGGCGCGATTTCGTCATCAGCGTAAGCAGTCAGGATTCCTCCTTTGTCGAAAAAGTGCGACAACGGGCGATACAAGACAATGTTCAGCGTCTAGATCGCGTGTTCTACATATTGTTAGACACGGTCGTTGACGGATACATGCCGGTGCTCGACGGGATTGCCGAGGAAACATCCGAGCTTGAGACCGATGTACTGGAGACGCCGGATCCCCCAACGCTCCGGCGCATTTTCGTCCTGAAGCGCAAGCTGATTGATTTCCGGCGCATTGCGAGCGGCATGCGCGAGGTGGTGAACTCTGTCATACGCCGCGAAGGCGGCTTGATGGGCGATGACCTCGATCCCTACTTCCGGGACATCTACGATCACCTGGTCCGGACCGTGGATCTCATTGAGACCTATCGTGATCTGCTGACCGGCTCGCTGGACATTTACCTGTCGGCCGTGGCTAATCGCACCAACGAGGTGATGAAGGTACTTACGGTCTATGGCACGGTTGCCTTGCCGATGGTCATCATCACGGGCTTCTTTGGGATGAACCTGCATCTACCCTGGACGAGCAATCCGCACGGCGCTCTTTACGCCGTTGGTCTAATGGGAATATCGACGCTGCTCATCCTCTGGTACTTCCGCCGAAAAGGCTGGTTCTAAGTTCCTGCCGGTTGCCGCTGAACGTCGCCCAGCAGCACTGTTCCGCGGGGCCGGGCTCAGCAAGAACCTCGCCAAATCTTGACTTCCTCTGCAAACCCCTGCTGCGAAATCACCCTCCAACTACCTGAAACCTAAGTGCAGAATTCACGGACGTCGCACGGGGAGGGAATTACAACATGAGAAAGTTGATATTGCTGCTGGTCGCTTTGGTGCTGATGTTTGTGGCCGTAGGCTGCTCCCGGCATGAACAGCCCACACGAGTCAATGCTGCTGGACAGCCGGTCTCCCAGGAGCGCTCAGAAGTGCTGAACCGGCTCACCGACTCCGGCAAAGTTCTGAACGAATTGACGGCTGCCCCGGATAAGGGCATTCCGGAGAACGTTTTGAAAGAAGCTAAGTGCGTCGCCATCGTGCCCGACATGGTTAAGGGAGGCTTCGTCATTGGCGGCCAGCACGGACGTGGCGTGGCAACGTGCCGCAATGCTAACGGCTGGTCTGCTCCCGCATTCTTCACGTTGACCGGCGGTAGCTGGGGCGCGCAGATCGGGGCCGAGTCCGTCGATCTTGTCTTGCTAGTTATGAATGAGGCAGGGATGAACCAGCTTCTAAGCGCCAACTGGAAATTCGGCGGTGAGGGAGCAATCGCAGCAGGTCCCGTCGGTCGTGAAGCCGCAGCATCCACCGACTGGAAACTGCGAGCGCAAGTACTCACTTACTCTCGCACACGCGGTGTCTTCGCCGGCTTGACCCTGAGCGGCGCGAATATGCGTCAGGACGACGACTCAACGCGGGCGTTCTACAAACAGGACTACGATTTCCGAACGTTGCTGACCGGCAAGGTTCCTGCTCCGCCGCAGGCGCGGGATTTCATCGCCTCCGTGCGACAAAACTTTCGCGAAGCAAACGCGGCGCAGTAGAGCAGAGCTCGGGTCTTTGAATGGGGCACAGGGGGGAACGGCTTACCCCGGCGGCTGAACAGGCTGCTGAAAAAGCTATATCGAGTCATCCTGAGGTCACTTGTGCGCGCACGAAGGATCTGCCTTTGTTGTGAACAGCGGATCCTTCGCTACGCTCAGGATGACCCCCGCTTGCTTTCGAGTTTTTGAGCAGCTTCAAAGCCCTCCCTCCGAACCGGGTACTTTCAATCCCTTGCTAAAATGGAGTTTCGACGCGTGTGGGCGCCGTCAGAGGATTGCAGCGTGAGTTCCGCCATTACGGGACAAAACTTTAGCGAACAATACGATGTCGCGGTCGTGGGTGCTGGCCATGCCGGATGCGAGGCTGGCGTGGCGGCGGCGCGCATGGGCCTGAAGACCGCTTTGTTCACGCTGAACATCGACCTGATCGCGCAAATGTCCTGCAACCCTGCCGTGGGTGGAATCGCGAAGGGCCATCTCGTACGCGAAGTGGATGCGCTGGGCGGCATCATGGGCGAAGTCACCGATGCCGTTGGCATTCAGTTCCGGCTTCTGAACACCTCGCGGGGCCCGGCCGTGTGGTCTCCGCGCGCACAGTGCGATAAGCAGCAGTACCGCGTGAAAATGCGCGAGCTACTGGAGTCTCAGCCGAACCTCACCGTCAAACAGGCGGAAGTGTCTGAGCTGATTGTTGAGGACGGTGATGGCGACTCGAATCTCGGCCGGCGAGTGCGCGGTATTCGTCTTCGCGATGGCCGAACCGTAGGCGCCGAGGCCATCGTTATTACGACCGGGACTTTCCTGAACGGGTTGATTCACTGCGGGGAGAAGACCTATCCCGCAGGACGCAGCGGTGAGCCGCCTTCTCATCTGCTCGGCGAGGCACTGAAGAGGCTCGGCCTTCGTGGATGCCGTCTGAAGACGGGCACACCTCCGCGCCTCGATGGTCGCACGATTGACTGGAGCAAGTTCCAAGAGCAGCCCGGCGACGCCGACCCAACTCCCTTCAGCTTTCGCACAAAGAAGATTACCCAAGCGCAGGTTCCCTGCTACATCGCGTTCACAACCGAAGAGACGGGCCGCATCATCCGCGCGAATGTTCATCGCTCGCCAATGTACAGCGGCCAGATACAGTCCATCGGACCGCGGTATTGTCCATCGATTGAAGATAAGTTCGTGAAGTTCCCCGACAAGGAAACGCACCAGCTCTATCTCGAGCCCGAGGGTCTGCACACGCACGAGATTTATGTAAATGGCATGAGTACATCGATGCCTGTCGATGTTCAACTCGCGATGATCAAGTCAGTTCCGGGCCTTGAGAAGGCCGAGATGCTGCGCCCCGGCTATGCCATTGAGTACGACGCGATCGATCCGACGGAGTTACAGCGCACGCTCGAGACAAAGAAGATTGCGCGCCTGTATCTCGCAGGGCAGATCAACGGAACCAGCGGTTACGAAGAGGCAGCGTGCCAGGGACTGATGGCTGGCATCAACGCCGCGCTCGCCATTAAAAACGAGCCGCCTCTGGTGCTCGACCGCACAGAGGCGTACACGGCCATTCTCATCGACGACCTCATCAGCAAGGGCACGAACGAGCCTTACCGAATGTTCACGTCGCGCGCTGAATTTCGGCTGCACCTGCGCATAGACAATGCGGACCGTCGCCTCACTCCCTACGGACGACGCGTAGGTCTCATCGACGACGAAGCCTGGCGTGAACATCTTGCGAAGCAGCAGCGCATGGAGGCCTTAAAGCAGCTGCTGGAGAACACGCGCGTCGATGGCGAACTGCCTTGCGCCCTTGCCGCCAAAGTCGGTATCGTGACCGGCTCAACGTATGCCCAGTTATTAAAGCGTCCCGAAGTCATCATCGAAGATTTCGTCCCAGCGCTCGTGGTGCTGTTGCCGGATTTCTTCGAGCGGGAATCCTCGGCGTCCGCTGGCGTGGGTTTGTCGTCGGCGGTTCGCAATGAACTGAAGTCGGTGGAAACGGAGATAAAGTACGCAGGCTATCTCGATCAGCAAGAGAAGGCAATCTTGCGTTTAAAGAAGTCCGAAGAGAAGTCCATCCCCGCATGGTTTGACTACTCTTCGGTAAGCGGACTTTCGCGCGAGATGAACGAGAAACTCCGTCGCGTGCGACCCGTCACCCTCGGTCAGGCCAGCCGAATCCCCGGCGTCACTCCCGCAGCCATCTCGCTGATTAACGTGTACATAGAGATACAGGCGCGCCGGCGCAGTCAGGCCGAAAAAGCCGTTCAGTAGGAAATCTGCTGATATCCCTGTGTTTGTGACCAAAGTCATAGGTAGGCAGGCACCCGCATTTCTATCCTTACTTCAGGAAAAGAATATGTCGGCTCAGCCAAACATCACGGATCAGGGCACGCTCAGTGCGGGGAGCATTCATCCCGAAAGTCCTAAGACAAAGAAGAAGCTGATTCGCCGGACCGACGCAGATCGTTCACAGCAACTGCGCCGCTACTTCCAGATCGCATTCCTCGTACTCAACGCCTATGTTGGCGTGTTGTTCTATATGTGGGTTCGTCATTTCGAATCCGCTGGCGCGACGCGTTTTGTCGAGCGACCGGCCGGGGTTGAGGGATGGCTGCCGATCGCAGCCCTGATGAACCTCAAGTATCTGGTTTTGACCGGACACGTGCCGAGCATCCATCCGGCGGGAATGTTTCTGCTTGTGGCGTTCCTGGGGATATCGCTGGTCTTCCGCAAGTCTTTCTGTAGCTGGCTATGCCCAATCGGCACGATCTCCGAGTATCTGTGGAAGCTCGGTCGCCGCACATTTCGTCGCAACTTCAGCCTGCCGCGGTGGGCCGATATTCCTTTGCGCGGACTGAAGTACCTCCTGCTCGGCTTCTTCGTGTACGTCATCGGAGCAATGTCGGTGGAGGCAATCGCCGAATTCCTTTCTGCGCCTTATGGACTGATCGCCGACGTTAAGATGCTCAACTTCTTTCGCTTCATGAGCACCACGGCTGCAGTTGTGGTTGGCGTCATCATCGTGCTGTCGTTCTTTGTGCAGAACTTCTGGTGCCGCTATTTGTGTCCGTATGGTGCGCTCATGGGGCTCGCCGCTTTGTTCAGCCCGGCGCGAATTCATCGCAATGCAGAGCCTTGTATAGATTGCGGCAAGTGCGCGAAAGCGTGCCCGTCGCAGCTTCCGGTGGATAAGCTGGTGCAGATACGCTCGGCAGAGTGCACGGCTTGTCTGGAATGCGTGGCGGTGTGCCCGGCGGAAGGCGCGTTGCAGATTGCAGTCGGAGTTCCATTGATAGCGCCAAAGCCACAGCGCAGGCTTTCTCCCGTGGCGCTCGCCGCGGGAATCGCGCTCGTGTTCTTAGGACTCGTCGGATTCGCCAAGACAGCCGGGTATTGGGATACCGACATACCGCGCGACCTCTACATGCAACTCGTACCCAGCGCAAATCAGGCTTCGCACCCGGGACTCTGAGCTGCTAGGCACTGGGAGCTGCTAAGCTGCTGAGCGAAAATGACGCGTGCTCTGGATTGGCGTTCGCTCCAAAGGAACGCCTGACCTCTGACAACTTCGGGGATGCACAGCCCGGCCTACGTCTTCGATTGTTCGTACTCATGCTTCTGCTGGAGTGAAGCAAGCGCATTTTCTTTCCGGCGCTCGATCTCAGCGCCGAGGGCGATGAGACTATCGGTTGCCAGGGCGTGTTCGCCGTCTAGCGCGATCAACTCCTGCCGGGCGAGGCCGCGCGCTACCTCCGCGATCGTCTCGATGGTGGAGCCCACGTACATCGCCTCGCATGCATCGATCACCTTCACGTGCCCGGCACCCATCTTGTGCGCCGCCCAATACACACGGTCGCGCAGCATGAGCGCAATCGCAGTCTCCGGCGCGGAACTGAACTGCCAACGCCGCGTGCGGAAGTGCATGAAGCGCGTAGAAAGTGGCACTGGTTGACGCTTGCCAGATTTCAGAAACTCTAGCTGCTTTACGTCCACCTCCTTTCGCAGCGCATTGATCACGACGGCGTGAGCATCTCTCGGCTCCAGAGAGGGGAGTGCCTCGCGGACTGTTTGCGAAACATGCACGGAGACATCCGCATGCAGCCCGCTTCCGTCCGCAACGCACAGGATGCCATGCAGTACCTCGAAATCCGCGCCGGAGGTTGAGTGGTGAAAAGGCCAGGCCAGTTCGATCGTCAGAGGCAGGCCCGTGATCGTGACATAGGTGGAAACAGTCGCTTCGCTCATGCTTGTCGTAGTCGTGTTGAAGGAAGTTATGGCCGAACGCCCCACGCGCGCGGCTATGCAATGATAACGACTCCAACGCGCGCGGCTCAACTGAATCTTAGTGGTGGAATTAGTAACCGCTTTGTCGGTCGCTTTTATCTGCCGCGCTGAGCGGCCGCTGAGATAATCTTTCCAGGCGTGGATACAGCACACATCGTCGAGCTGGTTGCGCCATATCTAGGCGATGCCAACACATTGACCTCGGAGCAGGCCGAGAATATATCCACATATGTAAATATACTGATGAAGTGGAATGCGCGCATGAATCTAACGGCCGTGCGTACGCGTGACGAGATGATCTCGCGTCATTTCGGCGAGTCGCTCTTCGCCGCTCGCCATCTGCTCTCGGCTGACTCGCGCTGCTCGGTCATAGATGTCGGTTCCGGAGCCGGCTTTCCCGGCCTGGTGCTAAAGATCTTCGCACCAGGGCTGTCACTAATGTTGGTCGAATCGCAAAACAAGAAGGCTACGTTCCTGAAGGAAATCGTTCGGCAACTGTCTTTGAGCGACGTTGAGGTTCTGAATGTACGGGCCGAGAAAGTTGGGCTTAGGGCGGAGCTAGTCACTTTTCGCGCTGTCGAGAAGTTTGAATCCATCGCGCCCACCGCTGCGCGCCTGGTGTCGCCCGGCGGGAGACTCGCGATGCTGATTGGTTCCGCGCAGGTTCAGGCGGCTCACCAGTTTGTGCCCGGAGCGTGGCAGCTTCCAATCATGGTGCCGGGGTCGGCGGCGCGAGTGCTGGCGGTTTGTCGGCCAAAGCTCGCCTCGTGATGTTCCACGTGGAACAATTGGGTTGTACGTTTACTGGCTGGTTTGTTGCTTTGCCGACGTGTTCCACGTGGAACATTGCCCAGCGCTGACGAATTCCGGCTTTTATTTCCCGTTATCCACCGAATCCACAGCTCTGCACAGCAAGTCACCGTTGCTATCGACCGACGCGTCTTGTAGGCTCAACTCTCACCACGAAAGGGTCCCATGGCTCGCGTCATAGCAGTCGCCAATCAGAAGGGTGGCGTAGGTAAAACCACGACCTCCATCAACCTGGCCGCATCCTTTGCGGCAGCCGAGGTTCCGACGCTGCTCGTGGATTGCGATCCCCAGTCCAACTCGTCCAGCGGAGTCGGTTTCGTTAAAGACCCGGAGCGCCTGAGCGTCTATGAATACATTATGGGCGATGCGTCGGCCGACCAGGTGATGCTGCAGACTGCGGTCGAGAACCTCTGGGTTATCCCGTCCAGCAAAAATCTCATCGGCGCCAACATCGAACTCGTCGGTGCTGAGTACCGGGAATATCGGCTCAGGCATGCTCTTGAGCAGGTTCGTCCGCGTTTCGAGTTCATCGTGTTGGACTGCCCGCCCGCCCTCGATCTGCTCACTCTGAACGCCTTAGTCGCGGCGGATTCGGTGCTGATTCCTATGCAGGCCGAATATTTTGCCCTGGAAGGCGTCTCCGAGTTGCTTGATACCATTGACCGAATACGCCAGAGCCTGAACAGCCGACTCAGCGTCGAAGGCGTGGTGCTAACGATGTACGACGAACGGACAAATCTGGCCCAGAGTGTCACCTCGGAGTTGCAAAAGTACTTCGGCGACACGCTCTGCAAGACGGCTATCCCGCGCAATGTGCGTTTGGCTGAAGCCCCAAGTCACGGAAAACCGGCACTCCTCTACGATCCGCGCTCGCGAGGGGCTGAAAGCTATATACGTTTGGCGAAGGAAATTATGGAACGCGGAATGTCGCACTCAACTACTCCCTTGGAAGTTACAACCGTCGGCGTACAGACCGATGCAGGAATCGCAAAATGAATGACAAGAAGAAGGTACTCGGCCGTGGACTTGAAACTCTGCTGCCCGCATCGCGTGCAACGGCTCCGGCACCCGGAGCGGCGCCAGCAACCGCAATGTCTGGCGATCTCGTGCGGGAAGTCCCAGTCGAGCAAATCGACCGCAATCCATACCAGACACGCACCAAGTTCGGGGAAGAGGCGCTGAACGAACTAGCGGCGTCGATCAGGGCGTCCGGCGTGGTTCAGCCCATCGTCGTGCGGCCGCAGAAGGATGGACGCTTCCAGTTGATCGCCGGAGAACGGCGCTGGCTGGCTTCGCAACGGGCCGGGAAAACGACGGTACCCGCGATTATTCGCCAGGTTTCGAACGAGCAGGCGATGGAAATGACCATCGTCGAAAACCTTCAGCGCGAGGATCTCAATGCAATGGAGCAGGCAAGGGCTTACGAGCGTCTGGGCCGCGAATTCGGGCTTACACAAGAGCAGATGGCGCAGCGCACTGGCAAGGATCGCTCATCGGTCGCTAACTTTGTGCGATTGCTGAAGCTGCCGCCTACGGTCCAGGAGTTGGTCGAGGCCGAAAAGCTCAGTTTTGGCCATGCCAAGGCGCTAATGACCTTGGACTCGCCCGACGCGATGGAGAAACTGGCGCAGAGGGTAGTTACGCTCTCAATGTCGGTTCGCCAGACCGAAGGGGCGGTTTACAACCTGATGCACCCGGCTGAGAAGCAGTCGAAGCCGGAGCGTCCGTTGGACCCGAATGTGCGCGAGGCCGAACGCGAGCTTGAGCGCTCGCTTGGCGTGAGGGTCACAATCACAGACAAGAAGGGTAAGGGCAAGATAATGCTCGAGTACGCCTCGCTTGAAGATTTCGACCGTATCGTCGAGGTGCTTGGGGCGAAGCGTTAGTTTCGAGCTAGATCGGAAGGGCCGGGGGAGAGATCATCCGGCCCTTTTCCTTGTGATCCTGGTGTCGTTGTCAAGATGTTCCACGTGGAACATCTCTCTCGCAGCAACAGCAACAGCGATCCCGGTTAGGCTCCATGAGAGGTGTGCGGAAAACATTGCGCCTTCCAGGTCTGCAGTGGGATTTGGAGCGGCTTTACAAGCTGCAGAAATTCCTTGAAGGGGCACGCCTTCAGGCGTGCCGTAAGTCGCACTGAATGTAATGCGGCTTTAGCCGCTGAGGCGCGCGCTGGAGCGCGGTGTCGAGCATACCTCAGCGGCTAAAGCCGCTTCCTTCCACTAAAGTGGAGCAGGCCTGAAGGCCTGCTCCACCCAGCTTTGGCGCTCCTGCCAGCTCTGGTGCAGTGTATATCTGGAATGTGCGCGGGGGCCGTAGGCGAACGTACCTGATACGGCTCGTGCCAATCAGATATGGTACCTCGCCAATAGATTTATATATATAGATATTCATGTGTTCAAGGGGAACGGCGCCTTCCCGCACCGTTTCATTACGTTCGCAGCATCCCATGTCGTGCCAGGCAGCTTCGTCGTGCTTCGCGTCGGACGCCCTTGCAGACTTTGTGGCAGATCCAAAACTGGTGGAGCCACGACGTGGTTCGCTGCATCTGATGTAGTGAATTCTGAAGGAGACAGCGACATTGCACCGAACTACGCTAGGCGATTTTGAACTGATCCTGATTTCTGACGGTGGCTATTATCTGGATGGCGGTTCGATGTTCGGCGTCGTCCCAAAGCCTATGTGGGAGAAGAAATTTGCTCCCGACCAGTTCAACCGCCTGCGATTGGGTCTCAACACGCTTGTTGTTCGCACGGGCAAGCACACGGTGCTGGTGGAAACCGGCATTGGCAACAAGCTGCCGGACAAGTTGCTGCGCATCTACGAGAATGAAGCTCGCCTGCTGAACGCGCTGGAAGAAGCAAAGATCGCGCCGGACGAGATCGACGTTGTTATTAACACGCATTTACATTTCGATCATTGTGGATGGAACACCTTCTTGCGCGGCGGGAAAGTTGTTGCCACGTTTCCCAAAGCGAAGTACTACGCGCAAGAAGGTGAGCTCCGCCACGCCAATATGCAGCACGAGCGCGATCGTATCAGCTACATAAGCGACAACTACAACCCGCTGGTTGAGAACGGTCAGATGCAGCTGTTGCGAGGCGACCAGGAGATTGTCCCCGGCGTATCGGTGCGCGTCTTTCCGGGGCATACGCGCAATCACCAGGCCGTCATCTTCAAAAGCGGAGGACACACTGCTTGTTATATCGGCGACCTGATTCCCACCGCGGCGCACCTGCACCCAACGTGGGTGATGGCCTACGACCTGTTTCCGCTGGAGACGATCGAGAGCCGGCATCGCTATTACGACGACGCTCTGCCGCAGCGCTGGCTTACGATTTTCACGCACGATCCTAAGATTCCATGGGCGTTCGTTGGGGCAGATGAACAGGGAAGGCTCGCGGCAAAGCCAGTACGCGAGGCTGTAACGGCGTAAAGCTTTCATGTCACTGCTGAAATAGAAGCAGGTTCTTCGGCGTGCCAAAACGAGCGCGGCCTTAGGATGACACGCGTTCTCAGTGAAGTTGTGATTTCTGTGGGCAGCTATGAAGCTGCACCTGTATTTCTTGTGAGTGCAGGGTAAGCCTTGGAGAGCCGCGCGATATCGTCGCGCTGTGCTTTAGTGAGCGTGACGAACTCGATGCCGTAGCGAAATCCCTCGCGATTACGTACCGTTGCTCGTGCGCGAATGGGGGTGCGAGAGGCCGGTAGCGTGAATTCCAGTTCGACGTGCTCGCCTTCTATCAGTTCGCAGGGTACGTAAATCGAAAAGCCACCTTCTCCGATATCGTGTGACCGGCCATGTGTGCTCTGCAGAACGTTGTGCCGGCTGTAGCTGATCTTGACGCGCAGTTCCAGTTGAACGCGCGCCCACTGACGCACCTGGGAGTACTCGCTTCCGTTTTCCATACAGGGTCTTCTGGGGGATGGGTAAGCAAATGTAGCACAACTGGGGAACGAGACAAATTACGTCGGTAATTCAGGAGTGGAATCGCCCAAGATCGAATCAGCCGCAGTCGATCATGTTGGGCAAGGGCTCTATCGCCGCTGCTGCGGACGCAACCGGGCGCTGCGCTGCCAGCGAACTCTCAAAGAACTTTTCGACTTCCAAGAGAATTTCGTGTTCGTCCTTCGCTTCGTATATGGCTTTACGCAAATGGCTGCCGTTGTACACGCCATGCGTGAACCAGGAGGCGAACTGCTTCATCTTGCCGGGCGCGTCCCTGTATCCTTCTTCGATCAACATCCGGAAGTAGCGACCAATCATGTCGTAGCGATCAGCCTCGCTTGCCACTTCATATTTGCCGGTCGCGGTGTACGCCTCGATTTGCCGGAATATCCAGGGATTCGAAGCTGCCGAGCGACCGATCATCACCGCGTCACAACCCGTGTGCGCCACCATGGCCGCCGCGTCCTCGGGCGTGCGGATGTCGCCATTACCGACGACAGGAATCTTCACCGCCTGTTTCAGATCACGAATCCAGTCCCAATTCGCATTGCCGCTGTAGCCCTGCTCGCGAGTGCGCGCATGAATGGCGACACCGTTCAACCCGCAGTCTTCAGCTATGCGTGCAAGGTCCAGGAAAACGAGTTCCTTTTCATTCCATCCGGCGCGAAACTTTACCGTAAACGGAATCTTCACAGCCGCGCGAACGCTCTCGAATATCTGACGAATGAGCGGCAGATCGCGCAGCAATCCGGAGCCGCCATTGCACTTCACGACTTTCTTCGCAGGACAACCCAGGTTCAGGTCCACCATGTCGAAGCCAAGTCCCTCGATCATCTTCGCCGCCTCCCTCAGCGTCTCCGGATTGGAGCCAAAGAGCTGGGCCGCGATGGGGTGCTCGTCTTCGTAGAAATGCAAGTAGCGCTTTGCCTTCTTGTCCTTGCCTCGAAGAACGCCGTCGGCAGAAGTGAACTCGGTCATCAGCAGGCCACACCCGCCCATCTGGCGAATGAAGCGCCTGAAGACCGTATCGGTCACGCCAGCCATGGGTGCCAGTACCGTCGCAGGGGCGATCTTCACGCCGCCCACCTCATAGGAAGCAGGTACGCGCGCGCCTCTAGGAGCGATGCGTTGGACCAAATTGTCGAACTGTTTCCCCACGACTCTATTTTACCTTTGGCAGGGTGATACTTTCGCCACGCAAAAACAAAGCCTCCGCCGAAGCGGAGGCCTGAGCTTTTCGCGCTAGAAGTAGAAGCCTACTTGGTCTCGCCTTCAGGCTTTGCGGGTTCGTTCTTCGCGGCTTCGTTCTTTGCGTACTTCCGGCGGAAGCGCTCGATACGGCCTGCGGTGTCCATCACCTTTTGCTTGCCCGTGAAGAACGGGTGGCAGGCGGAGCAGATTTCCACGTGGATGTCGCCCTTATGTGTCGAGCGGGTCAGGAACACGTTGCCGCAAGCGCAATGCACGCGGATTTCGTCGTACGTCGGATGGGTGGCTGCTTTCATAACTCAATAAAACCTCTACGCGAAACACTGATTCTACCGGAATCAGCCCTTCTACGCAACCCCGCAGCCATAGCGGAGCCACAGATACGGTCGGTGCAGTACGTTACGCCATCTACGGGAAGCGCTCTCCAGTCGCGTTTTCGGGCAAGACATTTTTGGGCACAACGTTTTCGGGGCACAACAAAAGCGGCGGGGTGACCGCCGCTCGAACCTGGGCCGGCACAAAATCGTGCAGCTATTTCTTATTCACGGCCTTCTTCAAATCGATTCCGGGCGTGAACTTTGCGACTTTGCGTGCAGCAATCTTAATCACGCTTCCTGTTTGCGGGTTCCGTCCATTACGCGCCTTGCGCTGTGATACGGAAAAGGTTCCAAAGCCCACCAGCGTCACGCGGTCGCCCTTTTTAAGGGCAGCGGTTACACCGTCAATCATGGAGTCGATCGCGGTGGCGGCGTGTGATTTGCTGATGCCTGAAGAGGCCGCGATTTTGTCGATTAAATCGGCTTTGTTCATGCTCGCTCCTGGCAGGTTCTACCTGGCGGCAAGCATTTAGCTACCGATTCAGGCCAATGTCAAGCAGGTTCTACGAACCAGAACCAAGGAGTCCGCGCTGCCGGCACACTCGGCATATTCACGCGGCATTAGGTAACTCCTCCGTCGTCGGCGACTCTACCTCGATCCCCAACTGCACGCCCAGCTCCTCGAACTCCTGCGACCAAGCGCGAGAGCCATCGCCTTCGTGCAAACGCATCTCCGGATAGACGGATCGCAGCAGGTGGTAATACACGTTTTGCAATTTCCAGAGATCGACCTCGAACGGCAGCGTGCGCACGAGCGCGATAGCGGCATTGAATTGCGCCAGCGTCTGCTCGCGCGGATTCACCGCCAATTCGCCAGCCATGCTATCCAGCCGTCGCTTCAGCGTAAAGCTCAAGTCATCGACGTCAAGCGGCACCTTTTCACGCTTCGCTGTTTCCAGTATGGTCGCAACTCGTTCCACGTGCAGATCACCTTCGGCGAAAGCGCGGCGCAGCAGGGCATTCAGAACAAACTCGGCCGTGACGCCCAACACGCGAGGCATCGGGGAGTTGATGTCACTGAGGAAGTTCATCAACGGCGCGTGGTGTTCGTATAGCTGGCGATAGCTGGCTTCGGCCTCGAGCATTGCGGAACGAAGAATATGGCGGAGCACGCGTCGCTGCTCGTCGCGAAAGAGAGATCTTAACGAGTATGTGATTCCGTCGAAGCTACGATCAAGAGATCGAATGGTGCCGGGAAGATCGACTGCCGTGAAGGCGGCCTCGGCATCGCTCATCAGGACAGCGTAGTTCTCCAAGTTGCGGAAAGTTCGAACACCGGCGCTGACGTTGTGATCGCCAAAGTGCAGCACGCCAAAGCTGATTTGCTGCGACTCCAAGGTAATCCGCGAAGCAACCTCCGCATGACCAATGGCGAGCCGTGCGCGTCCGGAGTCTGTTCGATGGTGGTCGTGCAGTTTTACCTCGTAGCAGAAGATCGTGCTCTCCTTGGCGTATTCATAGAACACGGAACTGATGGCGTAGTGAGCCGCCACCTTCAGCAGGTCAACTTGCGCCGGCTTCACCCAGCGGTTGTAGACGTTCGCGCCATTGCCGATGTCGGTGATGTTGCTGTGCGCCTGCGCCAGCATTGCAAGGAATCGTTCTTCCAGATGGTCGCCAGTCAACTCCTGCGCAAGCTGTAGGGCGCGCCCCGCGTACATGATGACCTGCACGGTTTCTATACCGGAGAGTTCGTCGAAGAACCATCCGCAACTCGTGTACATCAGCATTGCGTGTCGCTGCATTTCCAGCAGCTTGAGGGCTTGCACCTTCTGTTGCAAGCTGAGTGGTTCTTTCGCGAAACTCTCGAAGAACCGCGCAACGTTTTCCGCCGAGCGATCGAGCACAACGTCAACGTAGTTGTCGCGTGCCGCCCAGGGCTCATCCAGCACTTCGCCTGCGAGGCGGTCATAAACCTCAGATAGATTGTCGCGAAGTGAATCGAGCGCCGCGCGTAACGGTCCTCGCCACTCCTGTTCCCACCCCAGCTTCATGCCGGTGTTGCATCCACAATTGCTGCGCCAGCGTTCTACGCCATGCGCGCAACTCCATGAAGTGTTGTCGATAATCTCGACCTCATTCGTCGCCGGATACTTCTCAAGGTATTCGCCGTAATTAGAAATCCTCGCGAGACCATTGGACTCGATCTGGTGTAGCGCGTACGCAACAGCCATCTCGCCATGTCGATGGTGGTGCCCGTAGGTTTCGCCATCAGTTGCGATGTGCACCAGCTGCGGCCACTTGCGATGTTCATTGAACCCGCCAACGAGGCGGTTGGCGAAGTTGTCGCCATTCGACAGTAGTCCCTCGAAGGCTACGGCGCGAGAGATCGGTCCATCGTAGAAAAAGAGAGTGATCGTTCGTCCAGAAGGCAGCAGGCAGGCATAGGCCTGGGTGGGATCGATCTTGCCTCCCTCCACGTTGCGCCTGCGAGCGGTGCCGAGTTTCTCGACTTGCCGCCCCTGGTGCGGCGCGAGAATGGTGAACTTGATGCCGAGGTCGGCCAGCACTTCGAGACTCTCCGTGTCAGCCGCGGTCTCCGGCAGCCACATGCCTTCCGGCGGGCGACGGAAGCGGTGTTCAAAATCGCGTATGCCCCACAACGCTTGCGTGTATTTATCATGTCGCGATGAGAGCGGCAGGATCATGTGGTTATATGCCTGAGCCAGAGCATTTCCATGTCCAGACAAACGTTTTTTGCTGTCGTCGTCTGCCCTGAGAATTGCCTCGTACGTGTCGGGTGCCTTCTCTTCCAACCAGGAAAGCAGCGTAGGTCCGAAGTTGAAGCTGATATTGGCGTAGTTGTTGATGATGCGGCGTATGCGGCCCTTCCCATCCAGAATGCGAGCCGCCGAATTCGGCGCATAACATTCGGCGGTTATGCGCTCGTTCCAGTCGTGGTAGGGCGCGGCCGAGTCTTGAAGCTCAACCGCTTCGAGCCATGGGTTCTCACGCGGCGGCTGATAGAAGTGGCAATGAATACAGAGATAGCGGTCCATAGAATTGCTGGCGCGCAGGAATTAAAGCCGCAATTGTTGGATGCCTGCAGCTTGTCGAAGAGAGCACCGGCATTTGACGCTTAAGTCGCCTTTTATTCGCTCTATGATCCAGTGACGCAGGAAGTACGATAGGGGCGACTTCATGACCACATCTTTTTCGAATAGACTGGCCTGTTGCCCGTTGATTCGTCTCTCGTTGACAACGAGTTTGGTCGAAGGTTAGCCCTGATGTAACATCACCGCTTCTCGCTTTCAGCGTGTTTCGCCCCACGGCCTCTATGACGACAGGCTCTCTCGCCCAGCGGCTTTCCGAACAGATCGAGCGCTTTCTCGCCGACGCGCCGCACGCCGTCGTCGTTGAAGATGGGCACGCGCTGTTCGACTTCTCGTCTGCGCACTACTCGCTCGCGCCGGATAACGACAAATGCGTTCTGCAAATCTGGTCGGAAGAGCGCAACATCGTTCGGCGCGTGGTAAGTGCGGAATCGAGAGCCGGCGTGCTAAAACTCGCGGTCATGCGCTTCGGGCAAGCGAAGCCCTCAAAGCTGGAGTTCTGCGCCGACGCCGACCGGCGTACGCCTTCCGCAAAAAAGGCTGCGCGTGCAACATATCTCCGTTTGCTCACGCGCATGATCGACCGGGACTTCTCTGGCTGGCGCTTAGAGAAGCTGACGTCGGCTCCAGCCCTGGAGCATTCGTTTGGTCCAACGGTGGTACGCGGGTTGGTGCGACACGGAAATTCTGCCTTCGCCATCGTGGGAGTGAACGCGCAGGAGTCGCAGGCGAATGTGGACGGCGCGCTCTCTACCGGAATTCTATGGATGGACGATTGCCGCGAGCGACTGGCCGGCAAGCTCCACGTCGAGGGATTGCGGATGTTCTTACCCGCAGGCCGCTCGGCCGCGGTGCGAATGCGAATGGCTCACCTGAACCGCTCGGCGGCGAAGTGGCAGCTTTTCGAACTCGACGAAGCCGTAGAGCGCATAGAGGAGATTGACACCAGCGACACCGGAAACATCGCGACACGGCTGGTTCACGCTCCGGATCTGAACGCAGCGCGTTCCAGGTTCGCAGCGTCCATCGAACAAATCCAGCAGATATGTCCACGTGTAGAAGTAGTCATCGCATCCGCAGCAGAAATCAGCTTTCGTTTGCATGGTCTGGAGTTTGCGCGTGCGCGTGTTGAGCCGATGCCCGGAAGCTTTCGCATGGGCGAGCAGATATTCTTCGGTCCGGGCGCGGCTGAGATTCCTTTGAGCGACGAGACGATGCCGATCTTCCGAGAGCTTTGGCAGCGTCTATGGCACGAGCGTGCGCTACGCAACCGCACCGAGACTCTCTACAGGATTCAGCCCGAGCGCTGGCTGGAGTCGATGGTGATGCGCGACGTGAACGCTCTGGATGAGCGCCTGGATTCGCACCGCGTGTATTCGCAGGTTCCGGCCTTTTCGGGCGGTGACCGCGCGATGATCGACGTGCTGACGGTCACGCGCGAGGGACGGCTCGCCGTCATTGAACTCAAGGCCGATGAAGATCTGCACCTTCCGCTTCAAGGCCTGGACTACTGGGCGCGAGTGCGCTGGCATCACGAGCGCGGAGAATTTCAGAAGTTTGGATACTTCGCCGGACGCGAGTTGTCGAGCGAGCGTCCGCTACTCATCATGGCCGCGCCGTCGCTGCACGTCCATCCAACAACCGATACTCTGCTGCGCTACTTGTCTCCGGAGATCGAATGGAAACTGCTGGGACTCGACGAACACTGGCGTGACGGTGTGCGCGTGATCTTCAGAAAGCACAGCAGGGAACACGGCAACGCGGCCGAAGCTGGCAAGCCCTGACCCTCGCTGCGGCATCAGATTCGTTGGACAAAGTTTCGCTCATTTGATGACGCTTCGTTTAATGCGCGGGGGAAGATGGAATGAACTTCATACTGGGGTTGATGATAGGTATCGGAGTGGGCCTGGTTATTGCGCCTTCACGCGGCGAAGAAACACGACACCGGATCGCCAACAAGGTAGAAGAGATGAAGAGCCGAGGCAAGGAACGTGGCCGCGAAATGGCTGGCGAGGCTGGCAGGAAAGCGGGGAAAACGGCGTTCGACAAGGCCGTCGGAGAGGAATAGCAGCACCGCGAGTACGAGTCAGGAATCAAGCTGAGCTTCCCTCCCGCGATTGATCCAGTAATCGCGGGCCGATTCGCTTAGGTCCGCCTGAGGCTTTTCTCCCTTGAATACTCGCGAGACGCCGCGCACCACACGGCGCATAGGTAGATCGCCTTTTTCGTCCGCGAGAAATATTTCCCCAACTTTCGAAGTGCGGTAATACCAGCGCTTGAGCATGGCGAGGTGCTCCATCCACTCTTGCGCTGATTGCGCCAGGGGCGCAGGTGCAGACGCTAGAGCCTCGGCAATGCGCGACTCCATCGACTGCGGGATGCGCGACCGACCCGGTTGCGGCGCAACATTCTCCGCCAATGCCTGGCGTGCTCCGAGTTTCAAGTCAACAGGGTCGGCGATGCGTCCGGCGACGATCTTGAACAGGCGCACGCAATCGGTTTCGCTTGAAGGCTGAATGAGAACGCCGTCGAGGCGATCAATAGCGCGAACGATTTCGGGCAGTTGCTGGCATACGCCGCGAAGCTTCTCAATCTTCGAGTGCAATGCGGCAGCGTTCTCGAAGTCGAGAGATTCGCTGGCGCGATCGCGCTCGGCGGAGAGTTCGTGCGTGAGCGTGCGTCCGCCGGATTCGAGGAACGCGCGAACGCGAGCAACCTCTTCCGCGTATCTCTCGTCGCTGCAACCCTTGAAGCACGGCGCAAGACACATCTTCATCTCGGAATACACGCACCCCGGAAAAGTGGGATCGGGCGCAAGGTCGTCGGTACAGCGTCTCATCCCGAAGAAGTCGAGCGCATCGTTTGCAAACTTCTCGGCCGCCGTACGCGTCGGAAACGGCCCGAAATACGCGTTACCCGCGCGGATGCTACTGATGCGCGATGTGACGGTAACGCGGGGATAAGCATTATCGAGAATGAGCTTGATCAGCGGAGCGGGACGCAAGCGCAGGCGATCGGCATACGATTGCGGAAACGTTTCGCGCAGAACCTTGTAGAGCAGAAATCCGGATTCGAAGTCGGACGCAGTCGGAGAGTACTCAATGTTGCGAACGCGCTCGCGCAGGTTCAGACGCTTCGACGCCGAGTCGGCGGGACCGAGCAGGCGCAGCAGACGCCGGCGAAGGCTTGCTGTTTTCGTTATGTAGGGTTCCGAGTTCGCGTCATCGCCGCGCAATAGAAACACAGCCGGAGAGGCCGGCAGCGCAGCAAAGAATTCCGCGTCAGAGGCGGGCGAGAACTCAAGTCGAATAGAGAGCACGGGGAAAGTTTATAGCAGTTTCGAAGGACAAGCATGGATGGAGGGCGCAAACGGAGCAGAGTACAAGCTACCGAAAGCTCGCGCTCTTCAACTTCATGCGGTAGTCGTCGCCTTCCACGCGGATGATCCTGCACATTTCGTGGAGCCGTGAACGCATTCGTTCGCCAATGCGGTCGCCGAGAGTTTCCTCGCGTGCAGCGCGGGCAGCAGCCGAGTAGCTTCGCCCCTCGTCGGCGGCTCCGCCAGGTGGCAGGTCCTGATAGTTCGTGGTGATGATCGTCGTGCGCTTATCGTTGTAGCGCGTGTTCAAAATGTGCGAGACGGTGTCCCATACCCACTCGGTCGGCTTTACAGCCCCTAGCTCGTCGAGGACCAGGACTTCGGCTTCGAAGATGGGCCGCAGAATCTCCATCTCTGTGGTCTGAACCGTTGAGTTATAGGAGTTCTGGATTGCCTTGAGCAGTTCGCGATAGTCGTAGAAGAGGCACGGGATTCCCTTCTGCGAGATGAGTTCCTTGACGATGCCAACTGCCAGATGCGTCTTGCCGGCTCCGATTGGCCCGATAAGGAGAAGTCCGGCGCGCTCCATCGGAAACTCCTCGACGAAGCGATAGGAGGCCATTCGCGCAGGAGCGAGGGAGCGGTGCGGCCCTTCGAAATCGAAATTGGAAAGTTCGCACTGTTCGTAGCGCTTGGGAATTCGGGCCTGTTCGAGCAGGCGCAAGCCGCGAGCACGCAGGTGGCAGTCGCACCGGACGGCCTTCTGCACTTCCCGGCCAGCCTGGTCGAGCGCGGCAACCATCTTCCAGCCGGAACCGGAGCAGGTGAGACACACGTCGGTTGCGGCAGTCGTCGGAGTAGGCTCTTCCTGCATAGTTGGACTTTGCGCCACGAGGGTAGGGCGAAGCAAGTCCAAACCCTAAGGCGATTGTGCAGAAGCTGTGGAATTAAGAGGAAACTGTGGAAAACGACGGATAACCGGGCTCAAAGGCGTTACATCCCACGTTGCGGCCGAACGTACCCACGCCTGTTCAGCCCTGGGATATGTTGCAGAGCGCCGGAATGACGCACGTGATCGCTACAACTTCTCAG
This sequence comes from Clostridia bacterium, assembly GCA_035561135.1. Classification (NCBI taxonomy): domain Bacteria; kingdom Bacillati; phylum Bacillota; class Clostridia; species Clostridia bacterium. The sequence goes on along the minus strand of DATMYA010000052.1, from coordinate 90,201 downwards.
CAAACCAGATACTTAGGCATGGCTTCTAAACGCTACGAAGACGGCCGTCGCGCCGCCTGAGCTTTGAGTTCTATTACCCCAACCGTTTTACTGGACTTGCCCCGGTCCAAGTTGGGCTGAATCCTCCGTAAGTTTTTCACGCTGCATAGCCGCGTTCGGCTCCTGTACCGAACAAAGCCGAGCGTTCCTGATCTCGATGCCTCAGCGAAAGGAGACGCATGGCCGTTTCCACAGTCAACGTCGCGCACACGGTTGGGTTTCATCTCAACTCTGCCCCCGCAGGTCACGATTTGCAAAAGACATTTCCGCTGGAATTCATGGAATTTTTGTCGCCGCTGCATGAGCGCTTTACTCCGCGACAGCGCGAGTTAGTTTCGAAACGCAAGATGGTGCTGAAGCGTTCGCTCGCGGGCGACAAGCCAAACCATCTGCCTCCCTCGGAGGCGACGACCATGGATTGGAGCATTGAGTTGCCGGAGTGGTGTGCCGACCAGCGGAACCAGATGACTGGCCCGGCGGACGATGCCGAGCTGGTCGTCAAGATGCTGAACTCCGGCGCGCCCGGCGTGATGCTCGACCTTGAAGACTCTACGGTGAACGATTGGGATCACCAGATGCTCGGTGTCGAGAACATCATGAAGGCGCTGCGCGGTGAGCTGAGCTTCTACGATCAGAAGCGCCACAAAGAAGCCGGCATCAATCCGAGCAAAACCGTGATCTGGCTGCGCGTGCGCGGACTTCATCTGAACCAGGGCGGCATATTCCCCGACGACCTCACGTCAGCTTCGCTCTTCGACCTGGCGAACCTTGCCTATCGGGTGAAGCCCGAAGAGCTGAAGCATCCGCTTTCGATCTACATTCCGAAATCGGAGTCCGCCGAGGAGGCGCTGTGGTGGCGCGATGTCTTCCAGGCGATTGCAAAAGCGCGCGGATGGCCGAAAAACTACATCAAGTGCATGGCGCTGGTGGAATCGCATCCGCTGGCCTACCAGATAGAAGAGTTCCTCTACAACCTGCGCGACCACATCCTTGGTCTGAACCTCGGGCGGTGGGATTATATGGCCTCGCTCATCAACTTCAACCTGAGCGACCCCGCGTGGGTGCTTCCCGACCGCAACACCATTCCTCACGATGTGCCTTTCTTCCAGGGCGTACGCGAACTGCTGCCAAGGCTTTGTCACAGGCACGGAGCACTCGCCATCGGCGGCATGACGGCCTTGTACCCCAGCCGCGAAGATCCCGAGTTGAACGCACGCGCACTCTCTGTGCTGGAGAAAGATAAGCGCAACGAGTCCAACAGCCTGATGGACGGCGCGTGGACTGGACATCCGGACCAGAACCAGATTGCGGTGGACCAGTTTCCCGTGCCGAACCAACTCCATGCGCGGCGCGAACATTTCGAGCGATATCCGAACCTGCGTCCGGTGCCGGATGGCGTCGGACAGCGAACGCTTGCGGGAACACGCGCAGCGATCCGCACCGTCATTCGCTATCGCAATGGCGTGCTGAACGGAAAGGGCGCGTCCCTGCTGGATGGATACATGGAAGACCTGGCGACCGACCGCATCTACCGCCTGATGCTTGCGCAACGCATGCGCCACTCCGACCGCGTGGCGATCTTGAGCGATAACAGCCAAGCAGTTGCACATACGCCGGAATACATTGCACGCCTGTTTGATGAAGAGTTGGGGAAACTGATCGCCCATCCCGGAAAGGATTTGGGTTCGCCGGAAACGTTCCGCGAAGCGAGACGAATCAGCGAGGCGATGGTTCGCAACGAGGAGTTTGATCCGTTCTGAAGTTTGCTCGAAAGGGGAACTAACGTGACAGTCAATGGCAGAAGAGACTTCGATATCACGGAGATTTGGGCGACCGACTCCCGCTGGAGCGGCATCGAGCGGCCATATGGAAAGGAAGACGTCGAGCGCCTGCGCGGATCTGTACACATTGAACACACGCTGGCCCGCATGGGCGCTGAACGCCTCTGGGAAATGATGTCGTCCGACGGCTACGTGGCTGCCCTCGGCGCGATGAGCGGCAACCAGGCTGTGCAGATGGTGCAGGCCGGGCTAGAGGCGATCTACGTCAGCGGATGGCAGGTTGCGGGCGACGCGAACACCGCCGGACAGATGTATCCCGATCAGAGCCTTTATCCGGCCGACAGCGTTCCGGCGATGGTGCGTCGCATCAACAACGCACTGATGCGTGCGGACCAGATACATCATGCGCAGGGCAGCAACGGCGTGAACTGGTTTGTGCCGCTGGTCGCCGACGCCGAGGCCGGCTTCGGCGGAACGCTGAACGCATTCGAGTTGATGAAGGCCATGATCGAGGCGGGTGCCGCGGGAGTCCACTTCGAGGATCAGCTTTCATCGGCGAAAAAGTGTGGGCACATGGGCGGCAAGGTGTTGGTTTCCACTGCTGAAGCTGTGCAGAAATTGGTGGCGGCGCGGCTTGCGGCGGATGTTATGGGCGTTCCCGCCCTGGTAATTGCGCGTACCGATGCGAACAGCGCGCATCTGCTCACGACGGACGCCGACCCTTACGACCACCCATTCCTCACAGGTGAAGCTCGCACCGTTGAAGGCTTTTATCGCATCAAGGGCGGGCTTGAATCCGCAATCGCTCGCGGCCTTGCATACGCTCCGTATTCCGATCTGCTGTGGTGCGAAACGTCCGAGCCCAGCCTTGAAGAAGCTCGGCGCTTTGCCGATGCTGTTCACGACAAGTTCCCAGGAAAGATGCTGGCGTACAACTGCTCCCCGTCGTTCAACTGGAAGAGGAAGCTGGACGACGCAACCATCGCGAGATTTCAGCGCGAACTGGGCGCAATGGGCTACAAGTTCCAGTTCATCACCCTGGCAGGCTTCCACGCCCTGAACCTGAGCATGTTCGAACTCGCGCGCGGTTACGCTCAGTCGGGCATGACGGCCTATGCGCGTTTGCAGGAAAAAGAATTCAGCCGCGAGCACCACTTCGACTACAAGGCTGTGAAGCATCAGCAATTTGTCGGCACTGGCTACTTCGACGAAGTCACGCGGACGATCGCGGGCAGCACGTCGTCTGTGACTGCGCTGCGTGGGTCCACGGAGGAGGAGCAGTTCACGCAGGATGGCTTCGATGAGCGTGAAAAGAATGCGATGACCGACCCCGGCTGCGCTCCGGTTCTAGGCGATTGCCCGGTTATCGACACCGTGATTGATGCTTCGCAGATCGGTCCTGCCGATACAGATCCCCGCGCAGCTTAACAGGCTGCTCAAAGCCGACGGACGGCTCTGCTTTATCTATAAGGCGACGGATCGCCTCGGATGCTCGACGAACCAACGCGTCTCGTGTGCAGACGCCTTGCCCATGCAGGTGGGATAATAAAGGGCTAAGTCCTCTGTTCTGCTCCATTCAGACCACCACGAGCATCCAATAAGGCGTGAGTATCGTGAATCCAGAAAAGCATTTCTTCTTCTCGAAATATGGCCTGAACGAAAAGGACGTCGAGAGCTATCTTGCCGCCGCCCTTTCGGCCGGCGGCGAGTACGCCGACCTCTATTTCGAATACATGACTTCCACAGCGCTCGGCCTTGACGAGTCAATGGTCAAGTCTGCCTCGCAGGGCATTTCCGCCGGATGCGGTGTGCGCGTCATAACCGGCGAGCGTACCGGCTACGCCTACACGGACGACCTTGCGCCCGCAAAGATTCTGCATGCTGCCCGCACTGCGGCTCTGATCGCGACGGGGCCGGCACAGAACCCGGTCGTCAACTTGAAAGAGAATCAGCGGCATAACCTCTACCCGGTCCCGCTGCCTTCCGTGAATGCCGAGATTTCTGAAAAGCTGGAGCTTGTTTTCCGCGCCGATAAAGCCGCTCGCGGCTACGATCCGCGCATTAAGGAAGTCCGCGCCAGCTACGCAGACGAGCTGCGCCGCATCCTCGTCGTCGGTTCTGACGGAACATTTGCGGAGGACGTGCAGCCACTGGCGCGCATGAGCATAGGCGTCATTGCCCGGGATGATTCGCAGTCCTCGCGCGGAAGCGCCGGCGGCGGCGGGCGCGTCGGCCTAGACATTTTCCAAACCGACAAGACGCCCGAGCACTTCGCCACCGAAGCCGCGCGTCAGGCCATAATCCAGCTAGACGCTCGCGAAGCTCCCGCCGGCGAAATGGAAGTTGTGCTTGGCCCCGGCTGGCCCGGCATCCTTCTCCATGAAGCCATCGGCCACGGGCTCGAAGCAGACTTCAACCGCAAGAAGACGTCAGCCTTCGCCGGCTTGCTCGGACGCCGCGTCGCCAGCGACAAGTGCACCGTCGTCGATAACGGCACGGTTCCAAATCGCCGGGGCTCGCTCAATGTGGATGATGAAGGCAATCCCACGTCGAACACGGTGCTCATCGAGAACGGGATTCTCAAGGGCTACCTGAGCGACAAGCTGTCTTCCAAGCTCATGGATATGCCGAATACCGGCAACGGACGTCGCGAAAGCTACGAGCACATTCCCATGCCGCGCATGACGAACACCTACATGCTCGCCGGTGAGGACGCGCCAGAAGACATCATCCGTTCGGTTAAAAAGGGCGTCTATGCTGCCAACTTCGGCGGCGGGCAGGTAGACATCACGAATGGCAAGTTCGTTTTCTCCGCCTCCGAGGCGTATCTGATCGAAGACGGAAAGATCACCGCGCCACTGAAAAACGTGACTCTGATTGGCAACGGCCCTGACGTTCTCACGCGTGTCAGCATGGTTGGCAGCGACCTGCAACTGGATGAAGGCGTTGGCACCTGCGGCAAAGATGGCCAGTCGGTTCCTGTCGGCGTGGGCATTCCGACGCTGAAGATTGACCGCCTCACCGTCGGCGGGACCGGAAGCGCCGAATAGCTTGCGAGAGTTGAATTCGTAAAAATCGTAATCTGCTGGAGGGTACGGCTGGTGCCGAGCGCTCAGCCAGCACAACAAAGTAGCGGCTCATCCGCTGAGGTTCGATGACCACAGAAACCGCACCAGCACTCAATCTCAAGCAACTCGCTTCAGACGTTGTCCACCGCGCAATGGAATCCGGCGCTACCGCCGCTGAAGCCGTCGTAACCGAAGGTAGCGAATTCTCTACGGTCGTTCGCCTCGGCAATGTCGAGACCTTGAAAGAATCCGGCAGTCGCGCGCTAGGCATTCGCGTCTTCGCCGGCCAGCGCGCGGCAAGCACCTGGACCAGCGATCTCTCCGCGGAAGGCGTCGCGCAGATGGTTAGCTCCGCGATTGCGCTCGCTAAGGTCACTTCGGAAGATCCGTTCGCCGGAATACCTGAGCCGTCGCAGCTTGGTTCCATCGACGCCGACCTCGATCTCTATTACGACGACGTTTACTCGCTCTCCACCGAAGACCGCATAGACTACGCGCGGCGGGCTGAGAAAGCAGCGATGGAGGCAGACCCGCGCATCTCGAACTCCGAAGGTGGCACCTTCGACGCCGCCGTCGGGTCGAAGGTTCTGGCGAATTCGCATGGCTTTGTCGGCGAATACAACCGTTCGTACTGCTCTGTTTCGGCCGTCCCGATTGCGCAGGACGAAAACGGCAACATGCAGCGCGATTACTGGTTCTCGGTGGCGCGAACGCTGCAGAAACTCGAGTCGCCAGAGTCGGTCGGAAAGGCGGCGGCGATGCGAACGTTGCGCCGCATCGGCGCACGGAAAGTAAAGACCGCGCGCGTGCCAATCATCTTTGATCCGCAGGTCTCTCGCGCACTGCTCGAACACATCTTCGAAGCCGTGACCGGCGACAGCATCTATCGCCATGCCTCGTTCCTGGCCGACAAACTCGGTGAGCAAATTGCCGGGTCAAACATCACGGTCGTGGACGACGGCACCATCCGCGGAGGCTTCGGCAGTTCGCCCTTTGACGGCGAGGGTGTCCCTACCCGACGCACCACGGTTGTTGAGAACGGCGTGCTCAAGTCTTACCTCTTGAACACCTACACGGCGAAGAAGCTCGGACTGCAAACTACGGGGAACGCGTCGCGAGGACTGGCCGGCACGCCCGGAATCGGCGCTGGTAACTTCTTTCTCGAGCCCGGCTCCAAGTCTCCGAAGGACATCATCGCTGATGTTAAGGACGGCCTGTACGTAACTGAGTTCCTCGGCTTTGGCGTGAATCTCGTAACCGGCGACTTCTCGCGCGGCGCGAGCGGCCTCTGGATCGAAAACGGTGAGCTGACTTTCCCTGTCGAAGAAATCACTGTCGCCGGGAATCTCAAGGAAATGCTGAACAACGTCTCCGAAATCGGAAACGATCTGGAATTCCGCGGCGCCTTGGCGTGTCCCACGCTGCGTATCGATGGAATGACCGTAGCGGGCGAGTAAGTCGTCGCGAGTAATCGCGTGACGCAGGGCTGGAATCACCAGTCTCCCGAATCCAGATCACGGGTGTGATGTCGCATCCGTAGTAGGTTGCTTCGCTGCCGCAGCCTCTGTCACGCCAGCGTTCCATGCTGATCTGTTTGCAGCGGCGCTGCCGCCTGGCTCCGGGCCGGAGACACGGTTCTCAGCTTCGCGGGGCTGCCGCTTTTCTGTGTTCGTTGTCAGACTCAGGAACACAACTCCGATGATGATCACTCCGATCGACGCAACCTTCTGTGGACTTATGCTCTCTTTGAAGAGCACGACGCCGGCGGCGGTTACGAGCACTGTCCCCAGCGCCGACCACACCGCGTAGGCCGTTCCGATTTCCATGCGCTTCAACGCCAGCGCCAGCGGAATAAAGCTCAAGCCATACAACAGGGTCATCAAGAGTGTTGGAGCCATCTTCGTGAATCCATCACTCAATTTCATGAAAACTGTTGCGGCCACTTCCAGCAGAATTGCCAGAACCAACCACACCCAGCACATACAAAACTTCTTTCCGGTACGAACAAAATGATTGAACCGATGGCTTTCGCCCAGTACCCAGCCGGAGCGCCTGCCTTTGAAACCCCACCGGGAGGCATCGCTCGAAGGTTGCCGGTGCGCTTTTCGGCGCCGGGGCCTCAGACGGAGTCGTACCTGTAGCACGCGTCTGCCGTACTCAACGGATTCCAAGTCTTAGAGGAATTGCAGACAACGTGTGGCGACCCTAATAGTCAGGCAGGGAGAACACACAGGGACGTGGGGTCGGGGCGAGAATTGCGAGTTTGCTTTGGGTTTTCATAATCTCCTCGCGCAAACCATTATAGATGCACCTCGCCCGCCCGGAGTTGACGGAGCAAGCCATGTTCTTCAGCAACTTACGTGCAATGCGACTCAAGGCACGCCTGAAGGCGTGCCCTTCAAGCTGATACACAAAGTGGTTCCTGAGCTGTCGGGTTTCGTTGTCTCCCTGACAAAGCCGCCGAAGTCGAAGGACTCCCTTGATCAGCACTGAGCTGGCAAAAGGGATGATCCTTCGACTCAGGCTTACGCCCTCGCTCAGGAGGACAGAAATCTTTTGTCTTGCAGCCGCAAATCCAATTTGTCAGCAAAACAAGAGGGCTACCGATTCGGCAGCCCTTTTGTCATTTTCCTTCCGGCGAACTGTCAACATTCCTAACTCGCGTGCCATCTTAGTGAAACTGTGATGCGCTCCGAAATGGGGGACCTGTACCCGAGATCATCGTGTGCGCCACTTGCGCGCAGCTCTCGAGTACACTCCCCCGCCAAACAGCTCAACTAAGGTCAATTGACCCAGGGCGGACGCGGTTTGTCATCTCCGCGATTCTTGCCGCCAGGGTCTTTGAAATTCCCATACTCATCGAAGTAGTCCTCGCGCTTATGCTTATTCATATACACCTCGAACTTGCGGCCAGCGCGCCGACGCTTCCATTTGTAATAGCGATTCCGGATTCCGTAGTAGCTTTCCGAGGTTGCGAATTGCAGTCCTCGCCTGGGCAGGAATCGCAGGTAGAACCAGCCGAACAGCGCGCCGCCAAGGTGGGCGAAACTCGCCACTCCCCCCGCCTCCTGCAACGCTCCCGCAGCGGCTAGAAAAATCCAGATCATCACCATGTACCGCGCCTTGATGGTGAAAGGCAGCGGGAACATGAATATCTCGCGGTCGCCGTGCAACATGCCAAAAGCGATCAGCAGGCCGTAAATACCTCCTGAAGCGCCGACGGTCGCCGTGCCTACAATCCTGGCAAGCGTCCCGAAGAATGGCGTCGCAGGCGAAGCGTTGAAGAGTGCGACTCCGAGATAGCCTATGGTGATGGTCGTGAGCGCTGCGCCGATGACGCAAAAGAAGTAGAACTCAAGGAACTGTCTGCGTCCCCAGTCGGATTCGAACTGCGAGCCGAACATCCACAACGCGAGCATGTTGAACAGAAGGTGCAACACGCCCGCGTGAATGAATGAATATGTGACGAGCTGCCAAATCCAGCCGTGCGCTACGCTGTCGGGAACGAGTGCGCCGAAAAGTAGTATTGACCTGTAAATGCCGGGCGCAAGTCCCCGCAGCAAAGCCATCAGCAGGAAGACGGCGGCATTGATAATTACGAGCTTCTTCACCGCGCCTGTGAAGCGCGGGAAACTTAATGACATCGTGCTACCAATGCGTGCCATGCGTTACCTCTTGGCCGATCAGCGTTCCGGAACCGGGATGACCGGAAGGCTGCGATGCCCCTTCGAATCGACTGAGCGTACGGCAAAGATCACGTTGTCCTTGGAGCGCGGAATCGTGGCCATAGTCGCACTGCCAACCCTCTCGACGTTGTCCCAAGTGGGCGAGGTCGTCGTGCGCCAGAGCACTTCGTATGCGGTCGCGAGGCCACCTGGCGCCGCTTCCCAGCGTAGAGTGCTGTCGTTCTCCAAGTTCTTCGTGAGGAGCCGGACCTGTGATGGCGGCGCGGGAGCCGAGGCCAGAGAAGCCAGCGTCGCGACATTCAGGCGCGCCACGTTTGCCGCATAATCGAAATCGACAAACTTAGGCAGGTCACCATATTCGATGCCATTTTCCGTCCGAGGGTTCTGGTGTTGATGATTGTAGTTCTCCCGGTACTCGGTGAACCGGACGGCAGCATAACCCTGTTCGTTGAATGCCGTGTGGTCGCCACCGCGCAGGAAGCGGTCGCTGCGGAAGATCATCTTCGGTTGGAGGCCACGCGCCGGCAGATACTGGCGTCCGACATCGACGATGTACCGCGCGAGTTGCCGCGAGCTGGAGTCGCTCTCTGAGCCGGTGGCGCGAATCGCCCGAATCTGCTGCGGATTTGCCGAAAGTGGAATCCCCTCGGAGAAGACGCGAACGATCGTGCGGTCCTGCCTGGGATCGGATTTGTCGCCGCCAACCGTGTCATCGTTGAGTACGGCTTCGACATTCCACCCTTCCGCCTTCGCCATCTTCGCGAAGTGACGTGCGCCGTTCAATCCCTGCTCTTCGCCAGCCACGGCCATGAAGACAATGGTGGCCGGGAACTTCGACTTGCTCAACACGCGCGCCGATTCCAGCACGACGGCGACGCCGCTACCATCGTCATTCGCGCCCGGCGATGCACTTTCAAAGTCGTTGGTCTCGGACGCGCGAGTATCGTAATGCCCTGTGATGAGGTAAACTCGCTTCGCATTCGCCGCATCAGTACCACGGAGAACCGCATAAACATTGGAAAGTTCTGTCGGCTTCGGGATGCGCTCGGTGGGCGCTTCGGTGAACGAGTCCAGGCGCACGTCGAGACAGCCGCCGCAATCCTTGCTGTAACGCTCGAATTCGGACCTGATCCAATCGCGCGCGGCAGCGATGCCTTTGCCCGAAGCGGGCGGCATATCGACGGAGAGAGTGTGGCGTGTGTGGAACGAGACCAGCTTATCTACAGTGTTCCTGAGGTTCGCGGCTTCGACTTGGGTAATCGCCTTCCGAACGGCGGCATCGGGACGGTTCGTGCTGGAAGCAGCATCCGATTTCTGCTGGGCAACCGCGACTCCGGTCGACATCATCAGAACGGCCACCCAAAGAAAGCTGTATCTGTGATTCATGAGTCCCCTTCCTTGGCAAAGAAAGTCTTTTGAAGGCGAAGTGAATTTGTACATTTGTCTGCAGCCGGCACTTGACGCTGCCGGAAAGTGATTCTAAATATAAAAGTGCGGCGACGCCCGGGTTCTTTGCGGCTTCACTTCGGCAATAAGGTCGAACCGGGTGGTGCGTCGATCTTGGGAGGCAATCATGGTTTTATGTCCAGAATGTGAAAGTGATCTCGATGTTGAAGAGAGCGAACTAGACGAGGGGGAAATCGTGTCGTGCCTGGAGTGCGGCTGCGATTTCGAAGTCGTCGGTGTCGGCCCTCTCGAACTCACGAAGGTCAAGGACGAGACGGACACCGTGGAAGAAGAGGAAGAAAGTGACTTCTGAGCGGAGCGCACGACGTTCCGCAGCGTCCTTCGCTGCCCGGCGGATACTCCTGCTGGCTGTGCTCGGCCTTGTGCTTGCGGGGCCGGCAATGCCCGCGTTTTCTGCGGACAAGCAACTAGAGCCCTACGCCCTGATTTATGGCACAGTGTGGACGCCAGACAATCGGCCCGCTTCCGGCGTGCGCATCAAGATACGGCGCACAGACGAGAAGAAAGCGCGTTGGGAGCGTATCTCCGACCGCCGCGGCGAATTCGCGCAACGTGTCCCGGCCGGCAAGGCTTCGTATATCGTGTGGGCCGATGTAAAGACCAAGGGAAAGGCCCAACCGCAACTGGAGGTGCGCATCGAGAATGATGAGCGCCAGGATGTCGGCCTGCATCTAACAGAGTAGACTAAGGAATACAAAGTTGGAGGGTAACGGTGAAAAAGACTCTCGCCGTAAGTGTGCTGCTGCTGGCCGCTGTTGCCATGGCAACCGGTCAGATCGGAGGTGCGCGCGATTCGGTTGAGGTTGCCCAACAGCGGATGCGCTCGCTCGTTGGCCAGGTAACCGACAAAGGCGATCGACCTCTGCCGAGTGCCATCGTATACCTGAAGAACACGAAAACACTGACAGTGAAAACCTTCATCGCCGATAGCGAAGGCGGCTACCGTTTTCACGCGCTCTCGCCCAATGTGGATTATGAAGTCCACGCCGAAGTGAACGGCAAGGCGAGCGATTCCAAAACGCTAAGCGCATTCGATAGCCGCGCCGAAGCGCGCATCAATTTGAAGGTTGACGTGCGGTAAGCACGCTGCCACTGCGATCGGTTGCGCAGAATCTGGAAAGAGCACTACAAACGCCGTCACTGCTGGCGCTCCCGGATCGCTGACAAGTACTTCACAAAGTCCTCGCGTCTTGCGAGGACTTCGTATCTGCAGAGAGTTCGTATCTGCAGAGAGAATGTTGAGAGCGATCATCTACGCGGTTATCGGTTATCGCACGGCTAACCACGGGGGTCGCAACCACCCATCCACCCGAAATTTAAATTAACTCCGTAAACATCGAACCCCGCTAAAAAACGGCGGGGTTCATCAGCACTCTGGGCCGGATCCCTAACCTCCGGCTTTTCGATTTCCAACTGGTCCAGCTATCAACTTTCGGGTCGATAGCCCGGCCAGGTTTTCTACTGCAACTATGCTGTGGCCGAGCGGTTCGCGGTCTTGCCGGAAAACGCTTCGACGGCAATACCGATGCTGAACACGACCGCCGTGAACAGCAGGTCAGACGCTAACGTATTGCGGAAGTAGGGAACCGCGGCAACGTAGGAGGTCATCAGGCCGCTCAGCGTCTTCGGATACATGTCCCAGACCATCCACACGGCAAAGTTACTGACCACGAAGAATGAGATAGAAGCCGTCAACGAAGCGCCGGCAATGCGTAGCGCGCTGCCATTGTTGGCCAGCAACGAGCCCAGACCGAGGATTGCGGCATACCACGCCCACGTCAGGACGTGGTCGGCAGTAAGCGGATAGCCGTACATAACCTTGGTCAAGATCACGTCGCTCGCAGCCAGCATCGCAAGCGGAATCCAGGCATGCTTGCGAGGCATCCTGGCGCCAAAGAACAACAGCGAGGCAGCAACAGGAGTGAAGCTCAGCGGGTGGGGCAGGAAGCGGAGTGCGATTGCAGCAACAACGAACAGGTACGCCAGCATGGTCACCTCGTGTTTGTGAACATTGATTCTGTCAACGACCGTACCGCTACGTCAAGCGTCTACGTCACGTCGGCGCGGTTCTCAGTATTCAGCTCAGCGCGTTCCGCCGTTCTCGGGAGGCGCGTCGCTTTCCAAGCGGTCGCGAACAGGGTTCCTGGAACGGAAGCCCGCGTCCATCACCTTTAGATTCTCATCCAGCAGCACATAGGCGCTCAGCGGCGTAAATCGGCGCTCCGGAGTCGCAAAGCGCAGATCACGGAAGCGCACGACGTAGCCACCTTCCGGGTTGCGCTTCTCTTGTTCGATCACCGGGTACACCGACCAGTCGAAATATCCACGTCCGAGATACGAATCCTTCGCTGCACGAATAGCGGCGGTCTCCTCGGGCTTGTAGTAAACCAGCGCACGCCCATTCGGGTCCACTTCCGGACGCGACGAATCCACGTGAACCGTTTCGTAGAACGTGTCCGTCTCCACCACCCCGTGCCAGGCGAACGGATTGGTATGGTAGGGGTAAGCGGATACTCGCAATGGCGGCTCGTTCTGGTAAACCATCGAGCGCAGCGCCTCTACTGCCCGGCGATGCTGAAAGTCGCGGAATCCCCAGATCATCAGCAGCGCAACCAGCGCGAAGATGGCACCTCCGCGTCCGCGTGATGTTGTGCGCTGTGCGCCGATCTCCTCATTGACCAGCGAGAACAACATGGGGAGCACGAGTCCCACTAACAGCACGACCAGAATCACCGGTTCGATAATGTAAACGATGTCCCACGAATACCACTTCGCATTGAACGGAAAGAACGGTCTCACTCCGTAGTTGTTGGTGAAATCTAGCAGGAGGTGGGCATAGCCGGCGAGGCACGCAAGCGCGAACAGCACACCCCAGCGCGGAGCCAGCGGCCCGGCCTCTCCAGCCGGCCTTGGAAACGGGCCTTCGCCTCGACTTCGCCAGCGATGCCACGCATACATCAAAACGACCACCAAGGCGGAAAGAACGGGTATGCCAATGAGGGTATGGGTGAAGCCGCGATGATGGACAAAGCCGACGCTGCTTCCTCCGAGGTACCACAGCATGTCGATATCTGGGGCTTCGGCGGCGAGCACCATGGTCGCGGTTGCCAGCGCGGTTTTGCGCGTGAATCCGGCGCGGGCCATACAGGCCCCGGTCAAGAAGTGTGTGACTGGTTCCAATTTATTCGGTCCCCGTCGGAATTAGACGCAATTGACTTTGGATGCACGCGCTATTGATCCGGCGCACAATCCTTCTTGGACTCTACGCTCTCGGCATCAGCAGCGTAAAGGCATTCGGCACAATGGAAATTTCCAGCGGCATCTGCCCGATAATTTCACCATCGGCCTGCACGTGGATGCGCGCCGTCTCGCCGATGGGGCACGCAGCAGGCTTGCAGAGAACGCGTGCCGCCGGCATGATCTCCACTCCCGCCGGTCTCCATTTCGACCCAAGTATGGTTGCCGCCGTGTAGGGCACCAATCCGCGACGCGACGCATCACGAATTACGACCAGTTGCAGATAGTCGTGCTCCAGCGCACCACCCGGCATCCAGCGCTTTAGCATCCCACCGAAGGAACGAACGCGCATGGCGACGATCTCCTGCACCGTGCCGCGCATGGTCTCACCGTCCACGCGCGTTACCTCCGCCTCGAAGGGTGCAAACGGATGCGTGAACAACACATGGAATCCCTTTGTGTAGTACGCAACCAGGCCGCGCTGCTGCTTCACGTTGGCATTGGCCGCATAGATCAGTTGCGCATGCGCGCCAACGCCGGCCGCTACTGTGAAGTAGCGCGCCACGGCCTCGCCGGCAGCGTTGCAGTAGCACAGCTTTCCCGCGGCGATTCGCTTCGGCCGGAACTGCAACAGCGAGCGTGCTGCGGCAATTGGATTTGCAGGAAGCCCAAGGTCCTTCGCCAATACATTCCCGGTACCCAGGGGAATCAAGCCGAGCGACGCATTGCTTGACGTCTCCGCCAAGCCCTGCAACACCTCGTGAACGGTGCCGTCGCCTCCGCAGGCGACGACCATATCGCAGCCTTCGCGCAGCGCCTCGCGCACCTGCTCCGGGGCTGATCCAGCGGCACGCGTGGGCGCCAGCGCAGCATCTATGCCACCCGCACGCAGCACGGACGCAACGGCTTCGATCGCATTTTGGCGCTCGCCGCGCCCGCCCCCGGCGAATGGGTTGTAGATCAGGACGGCCTTGCGCACCGGCTACTCACCTTTCGAACGCTCGTATTGGAACATGTCCGGGCCGGGGCCGTCCCTCCAAAGTAATGTCCAGCGGCTGAAAAGCGCTTGGAAGAGGGTATTCACCGGGCCTATCATAAAGGTATCGGACGGAAGAAGACGGCCGCCGTTGGTACTCTCACAGGAGGGATACCGATGTTTGAAGAAGAAATTGCTCTGGAAAAGAAGTCATCCTCCCTTGGTCCTGTAGTCATGATCGCCGCACTGGTTCTCATCGTGGTCGGCGGACTCGGGTACATTATTTTCCAATCGAAGAAAACTCTAAAGCCGGAAGACGCTGCCCAGGTCATCGAGCAAACTCTGAAGGCCAAAGGCCCCGCGACAACTGCGTTCCAGACCGGGCTGATCGGCTGGAGCACGGCAACAGAGCCGCATTACACCGTGTTGGAAAAAGCCGGATTTGTCACCATCGGCAAGCCGGATGCAAATGCCCGCAAGCAGATTAAGCTGACGCCGAAGGGCGAACAGGCATTGGCCGCTTTCCCGGAATTTCCGCCGCAGAAAGATGCGGACGGCACTGCCGAATACACGGTTCCGCTGGCGGCGCGCAAGCTCCTTGAAGTGCAGAAGGTAACGATGCAGGGTCCGAACGTCGCCTTCGTGCAGTACTCATGGAAGTGGGAGCCCAATAGCATGGGCGAGCTCTTCGATGCGTCCGGCAAAGAGTTGCAGGCACTTTCTTCATGGCAACGCGCTACGGTGATCCAGAAGCACGGAGCGGATTATTACCACGCCGCACCGGCATCGACCACCGTCAAGCTCGTCGTCGGCAAGAAGGGTTGGCAGCTCGCGACAGAGTAAGAACACGCTTTCGCTTTAACAAAGGGGCGGTCCAGCTCGCAATATCCGGGCGGACCGCCTTTTTTTTGTGTGCACTTCACCCCGTCGCAAGTCAAAAGATGGAAGCTAACCTCGTTGCGGACCGCCCGAAGGGGCGGCACTCCTGAGCCCATGAAGTCAGTCCTAGGTAAGGTGGATCCGCTTGTGTTGCGGGGAGGGACTTCGGTTTACGTTGTGCTTCCGAGGTGCCGGATTCCGACCATCAATTCACGATTGACTGCGTGCGTCGAGAAGTCCAAGATGTTGGCCGAATCCAGCCTGCATTGCGACGGAAAAATATGACTACGACTGATTTGAAAGTTCTAGACGATATTCTCGCTGAGAGCCGAACTCAATTCGCGCCAGAAATGAAAGAGGATGACTACTTTGAACTCTTTGCCGCCCAGCAAGTCCTTAGAGACAAGCAGCTAGACAATGAAGAAGTTCAGTACGGCATCACAGGGCGAGGCGAAGGCGGCTCCGATGGTGGAATTGATGCAATCTATCTTCTGGTGAACGGGCGATTGATTCGTGATGAGGAACAGGCGCAGGCGCTACGGACATTGAAACAGAACATTCAAGTTGACCTGATAGTGATACAGGCGACCAGAGAAACAAGTTTCGTGCTACAGCGCCTCCTGCGACTCAAAGACACTTGTTCTGCAATCTTATCTCTTGACCTTGAACCTAAACATTTTTCCGAGACATACAATGAGGCGTTGCTTGACGTAATTGGCCGATTTCGGATCGCTCATAAAGTGTTGAGCACGAAGTTCCCGAAATTCACCCTCTCTTATGTTTACGTGTCCAGAGGTGACGTTCAATCAATCGCGCCACTAATAAATGACAAAGCCTGCGAGATAGAAAATGACTCAAAGTCATTGCTGCCGACCATAACCGAGGCCACGTTCAAATTTATTGGTGCACGACAGCTAATTGAAATTGCGCACAAGCCCCCGAAGTCGTCATTCGACCTTAAATGCTCTGACTCAGTCGCTTCGGATAAGTGCGGTTTAGGGGCCATCGCACTCGTTAAGTTGTCTGACTATCTCCGGTTCATTACCGACGAGAACACTGGCGAACTGTTGTCGTACCTTTTCGAATCGAATGTTCGAGATTATCAAGGCGACGTTTCCGTGAATGAAGGAATCAAGTCAACTCTAGAGCACCATGGTGCGAACGAATTTTGGTGGCTCAACAATGGTATTACCATCGTTGCTGAGAAACTTACTCCGACCACGAAACAGTTGATTTTCGAAGACCCTCAGATTGTCAACGGGCTTCAAACGTCTCAAGAAATCTTCAACTACTTTCGGTCACACCCAGAGGCGAAAAAGACAGACGACCGTGAGTTGGTGGTACGTGTTATTGGGTCGTCAAACAGCGATGTCCACGATTCCATCATCCGAGCAACAAACAGCCAAACTAGCATTCCCGCCGCCTCGCTGTGGGCAACGGAGTCAATTCATAGGGACATCGAGCGAGTGTTCAAGTCTTCTGGACTGTACTATGACAGGCGCAAGAATTCTTGGCGCCGGAGGAACGAGCCACTTGCTCGTGTCGTTGGCATAACTGAGCTGGCGCAAGCGGTAGCAGCGATTCTATTACAAGAACCAGATCACGCCCGCGCTCGCCCAGCCCGATATTTCCAAAAAGCAAATTACCACAAAGTATTTAACACAAAGTTTGATATCGGCTTGTATAGCGTGTGTGCGCATGTTCGAAAAGCAACAGAGGCATATCTACGTAAAGCGGAGACCGACAGGCGCCATCGCAACAACCTGCTTTTTTACGTCATGATGGCTACCGTGAGTTTGCATCTCAGAAGACCAAGAGCCAGCGCAGGCACTATAGCTCAAATAGATGTCGGTTCGATTCCCGAAACAGTGTTTGAAAGGGCTTTAAGTATCGTCAGGCCGATTTACGTGAGATTCGGTGAGACTGATAGAGCAGCCAAGGGTGCTGACCTTGTAGCAGCGCTCAGGGTCGAAATTGTGAATACATTCAATCACAGGCTGAAGCGGGTGGCAGTCGCTTCAAAATAATAGCCGCAAATCGTTACCTGAACAGGAAAGCCAGAGCCGTGCTACTTCTGTTCGGCTTCGTGTTGTGTTT
The DNA here is from genome assembly GCA_035561135.1 of Clostridia bacterium. Lineage (NCBI taxonomy): Bacteria > Bacillati > Bacillota > Clostridia > Clostridia bacterium. The sequence continues at coordinate 72,971 of DATMYA010000052.1, read as the reverse complement.
TTCCGGCGAGCAGGTCGAGCGCGTGGGGCAGCAGATCGACGATTGCCGCCAGCGACTCCGTCGCGGCCTTCGGGCTTCCGGGCAGGTTCACAATCAGCGAGCACCCGCGGATTCCACACACTCCGCGGCTGAGTGCCGCGAATGGCGTTTGCTTCGAGCCCTGCTGGCGCATGCGCTCCGCCAGGCCATCGATCATGCGTGGGCACACGCCTCGCGTGGCATCGGGCGTCACGTCGCGTTCGGCGATGCCGGTGCCGCCGGTCGTCACCACCAGGTTGGCAGCGTCACACGACGAGATCAATGCGCGCTGGATGGTTTCGAAATCGTCAGGAACGATCTGGGTTGCGGTCACGTCGAAGCCATTGGCGCGCAGCGTCCGCACGACCGCCGGTCCCGACTGGTCCTGGCGCTCGCCCCTTGCGCACGAATCGCTGACGGTGATCACGACGGCCCTACGCATCGAGCACATTGTCCTGTTCAGCGTCGCGTCCGGCCTCATCCAGCAATCGCAGTCCTTCCATCAGCAGGCCCTGTGTGGAGCGCGAGATGCTTTGCTCGGCGCTGCCGCCCGTGAAATCAATCTGGAAGTTTCCCGTCTGCCATGTCAGCACCTTGAACACGGCTTCATCTCCGACCACGGCTCCGTAAGTGGCATGGTTGATCTGGCCTTCGTTGAAGTACATCTCGCAGCGGTCGCCATTGCTCGTGAAGCTCAGCAGGCAAGTCTTGCGTCCGAGTTCCAGCGATTGCAGCAAGTCGATCACGTTCATCTGCGCCAGTGTTCCACGAAGGGTGCTTTCTCCCGGCGCTTCACGCGCCATCTTCTCCAGCGCGATCTTGTCGAGCACGCGCTTGATGCGCGCCGTCGCCTCTTTCACAAAGAATGGCTTCTCGATGAAATCCTCAACATCGTCCTGAAGCATCTTCAGTTTCTCGTGAATGTGACTTTTGCTGGCCAGCAGGATTATCGGTATGTGCGCAGACGCAGACTTCGACTTCAAGGCCTTAATGAGTTGACGGCCATCGGTACCGGCCATCTGGTAATCGGTAACCACCAGGTCGGGAGCATCTTCTGCCGCCATCGCCAGTGCAGGTTCGCCGCCTACGGCGGTTCGAACGGTTGCCAGCGGAGACAGGGCCGTCCGTAGCATGGCCAGCACCATCGGATTGTCGTCAACCAGCAGGACTTTGATTTCGCCGGCCATCGATGATGCCTACTTCCCTTTATCTCGCGCGCTCTTATCCCGCGCAGTCTTTGCGACAGTGTTGGGTTTGCGGCGATAGTCGCCTGACTTGCCGCCCGTCTTCCGTTGCAGCATTACGTCGCGAATCTCTATGCCCTTGTCCAAGGCCTTGCACATGTCGTACACGGTAAGCGCGGCGATACTGGCTGCGACAAGTGCTTCCATCTCAACGCCGGTAACAGATGTTGTTGTCACTTGTGAGCTGATTGCGACGCCATTCTCGCATAGCTCCATATGCACATCAACGTGCGAGACGGCGACCGGATGACACATCGGTATTAGCTCGGAAGTGCGTTTGCAGGCCATGATTCCCGCCACTCGTGCTACTTCCAGCGGATCACCTTTCGGGTTCTGTGGCAGCGCCGCGAGCACCTCAGGCTTCATGGCGACAAAGGCTCTGGCCTCGGCGGTGCGACGCGTGATTTTCTTTGCGCTCACGTCCACCATCGACGCGCGGCCCGACTTGTCGTAATGCGTAAGTTTGCCAGCCAATTTAGATTTCGACTCCACGCAGCATGACCGCCACGTACTCGCCGTCAGCGATATGCTCGCGGTCGGGCGGCACAACAATGTAGCAATTCGCGCGCGCCGTCGCCACTATATCGCCGGAGCCGTGCCAAGGAGCGAGTTCAACCACGCATTCGTTGAACGCCCCAGAAAGCACTGCGGGCAGGAAGCGCGTTAGGCCGGTCTTGGTTTTGATCGGCGAGTTGAGCTTCCCAAAGGTCAACCTCAGAGTCCCGGGCAAAGCTCCCGAAAGGGCGGCTATGACCGGCCGTGCGAAAATTTCGAACGTCACCATCGTCGAAACCGGATTTCCGGGTAAGCCAAAGAACGGTGTTCGCACGGACGTGCGCCGTTCGCGCGCGTCGCCTGCGCCCGGTCGTGCCGCATCGCCGAAGACGAGCGGCTTGCCCGGTTGCATCAAGACGCCTGTGAACTGGAAACGCGCACCGAATTTGGCGAGCGCCTGTTCGACCACGTCGTATTTGCCCATGGAAACTCCGCCGCTCAGCAACAGCAGGTCGGAGTCGAGTCCTTGCGCGAGGAGTTCATGCAGGCGCTTCGGCTCGTCTGGAGCGATGGACAGAATCTGCGGCTCTCCGCCAGCCGCGAGAATCTGTGCGGCTAGCGAGTAACTGTTGGAGTTGCGTATCTGGTGGGGGCCGGGCTGCACACTTATCTCTACTACTTCATCGCCGGTGGAGATAACGCATACGCGCGGGCGCCTGTAAACTGCCGGTTCGCAGATGCCAACCGAAGCCGCCACAGCGATGGCAGCGTAATCGAGGCGCATACCAGCCGGCAGTAGCACCGCGCCCGATTGGGCTTCCGCAGCTCGCGGCACAATGTTCTCGCCCGGGGAAACCGTGCGAAGCGCGCTCACCTTAGCACCCTGCCGCTGGGTGTACTCAACCATCAGCACGGCGTCGGCGCCGGGCGGCACCGGAGCACCGGTCATGATCTCGACTGCCTCGCCCGGCTTAACCTGCGGCAGGGACTCCGGCGAAAGAGCGCCGGCACGGATTTCGGCGATGACATGAAGTTCGACAGGAGGATGCTGCACATCTGCGGCGCGTAAGGCGAAGCCGTCGCGGGTAGCGCGCGAGAACGGCGGCAGGTCGCGGTCGGCCCGGATCGCCTCGGCTAGTACACGTCCCGTGGATTGCAGCAGCGGAATACGTTCGAGGCCGGTGGGTCGCAGTCCCTGTGCGTACTCATCCACCATCCTCCGCGCCGTCCGGAAATCAACAACAGCCGAGTGTGTGTTTAGATTGGTCATCGTGCTCGCCGCATTGTATCGCTCCAACCGTAAGCTGTGGTGTGGCCAGGTTCGAGTCTCGGCAATCAAAAAGGGCGGCCGCGGCCGCCCTTCTCTTCAGAACTTTCGAATTACTTCTTGGTCTTGCCCTTGCCGAACGAGGTCTGTACAGAAGCGCCTATGCTGGCCAGCAGATCTTTTGCCGCCTGTGCATTCGGTCCTTCCGGAGCCAGTTCCAGGTACTTGTTCAGCGCTTCTGCGGTGCCTGGAGGCGCGGTCATCTTCCCCGTCTTGTCCACCGTGGCTTTGCCGAGCATATTGACGCCCTTCCAGTAGTAAGCGTCAGCCTTCGCCGGATCGGCAGCAATTGCCTTGTCAAACACTGCGATCGCTTCGTCCACCTTGCCCTTGTTCGTCAGCACGGCACCGAGATTGAAATAGTACATACCCGCATTTGTGGGATCAATCTGGGCGGAGGTGTTGTACTCGGCGATCGCTTCATCAATCTGGTTGTTCTTCAAATACGCCTGGCCCAGATTGTTATGATATCCGCCATTCTGCGGTGCGAGGCTGATTGCCTTTTTGTAAGACTCGATCGCTGGGGTGTACTGCTTGGCGCACACCTGGTACTCGGCCAGCGCGGCCCAGATCTGCTCCTTCGTCTGGTCGGGTGTTGCGGCCGGTTGCATGATTTGAACTGCCTGTTCGCAGTTGCCTGCGTCCTTCGCTGCCTGCGCTTGCGCCAGCATCTGGTTCAGGCCCTTCACCTTTTCCCGTTCCGCCACGGCGGCGGCCATGCGCTTCTTGTCTTCTTCGCTCATCTGCGCGCCCTGCGCCGCACGCTCCTTGGCAAGATCGATGTTGAAGACGTTCTCATCGCCAAACTTGGTCAACGGAACCTTGTTGATCTGCGCGAGGGTCTGGCCGTTCTTCGTTACGACAATGTTGTACGTGCCCGGCTGGAAGCCGAGGCTGAAGTACTCGCCGTTCTTGTCTGTCTTGTAGGTGGCTTTGCGCCCGCTATCGACGGTGGTCAACGTGACTTGCGCATCCACGATCGGTTTGCCGCTTTCGTCCTTCACCACACCGCGGATCTTGCCCGTCATCTGAGCCACGGACGAGGTGGCCAGCATCCCGACGAGCAGCACCAACGCCATCATCATTACGATCTGCTTTTTCATTTCCCGCCTCCAGCGAATCCTGCTTTACGAATGCAGTAGAAGTTTGCCGCCCTACAGCTCTCATCAGTCCTGCTCCGCTACTGTCGCGCGGCTTGCGGCATGTATGCGATGGGATCGCTAGTTCCCGCGGTGCTGAACGCGCGCAGTCTAAGTGCGCAGCTCTCGCAAATTCCGCAGGCACGGTCTTCCCGGCTATAACAGGACCACGTTAAATCGAATGGCGCCGCAAGTTCAAGGCCAAGGTTCACGATCTCCGCCTTCTTCATGTCGATCAACGGAGTCAGAATCTCTATGCGCCCCTCTCTGGTACCCGCACGCACTAAGTCGTTAAACGCACGGTAGTACTCAGGCCGGCAATCAGGGTAGCCGGAGCTATCCTGCTGTACCGCGCCGATATAAATCTTCTCCGCGGATATCACCTCGGCCCAGCTCACCGCTACCGCCAGGAAGTGAGCGTTGCGGAAAGGCACATAGGTGACAGGAACGACACGCCCGATCTCCGGGCCTGCTTCGGGTACCTCGATGGCGCTGTCCGTCAGCGCCGAACCGCCGATGGAGCGCAGCGAATCATTGCGCACCATGAGTCGCCGCTTGATGCCGAGCCGCTCACAGATATCCAGAAAAGCCTGCTGCTCGCGCTTCTCCGTGCGCTGGCCGTAGCTGACGTGCAGCGCGGCTACGTGCTCGGCGCCATGCTCATGTACCGCAAGGGTAGCGCAAACAGACGAATCCATACCGCCGCTCAACACGACGATTACACCAGTATTGACACCGGCACTCGTTACTTCGGCCATACTATTTTATGGTTGCTGCTACTTACGATGGTACTCCGGCTGATTTAGCTGCCTCGACTTTGCCCCGAAAGCCTTTCTATTCCAGCATGTTCGAACTTCCTTGTGCGCGGACCCGCGTCACACTGCTCAGTGTTTCGCCTTGCCTGGGCCGGGGCGTCCCTAGACCCCCTTTAGCTGCGGCTCCCAGATGAACTTGTGGATTTGCAATCCAAGCCGCACTCTCAGGCCGTCCGCCAATATCCACTCCGCCAAATCCCTCGGATCGACCAAGCAGTGTTCCACGCCACGCGAACCTGCGGCATCCTTGCGGAACGCCGGAGAAACAATCACGCTTGCAACGCGCGTTTCAAGCCCATGCTGCCGGGTGAATTCGCGTGCGAATTCATAATCCTCGCGGCTGGCGATCACGAACTTCACCTCGTCGGCCAAAGTAAGCGCCGCAAGGTTCTCCGGGCGGAATGTGCCGCCTTCGCCCGACGCCGGACACTTCACGTCCACAATCTTGTGGACGGCCGCCGGCACCGCCGTAAGCGGACGCTCGCCACTGGTTTCGATCAGCAACTCGTAACCGCCATCCAGCAAATCCTGCATCAGCGGCACGACTTCGCGTTCCTGCAACAGCGGTTCTCCGCCCGTAATCTCGACCAGCCCGCCGTTTGGCGACGCTCGCCGGACCTCGGCCTCCACCTCTTCAAGCGACATCTTGTGGCCGCCATGGAAGGTGTACTCGCTGTCGCACCACGAGCATCGCAGGTTGCACCCAGCCAGCCGCACGAAAACGCACGGCAGTCCGGCAAAGGACGACTCGCCCTGCAACGATTTGTAGATCTCGATGATGTGCATGGGAGAAAAGCTACTAAGCCTCTAAGTCGCTGAACTGCTAAGTCGCTGAGTCGCTGCGCCGAAGACGTTTGGCTTAGCACCTTACTCGCTAAGAAGCTCAGTAGCTTAAAAGCTTACTCGAAATACGTTGCAATCGAAGTGTCCGTCTCCCAGATGGTCACGCGAGAAACGTTGACGCGTCCGCCGGTTCCGTCGTTCAGCTTCTTGTTCGTCTCGTCGTAGAAATACTTTGCCAGGTTCTCGGCGGACGGATTGATGCGCGTGAACGGCTCAATGTCGTTCATCATCTGGTGATCAAGATAGTCGACAACGTGCTTCATCACCTGCTTCAAGTCCTTGAAGTCAACAAGCAAGCCGGCCTTATCCAGTTCCTTGCCTGAGAGCGTGATACGCACCCGGTAGTTGTGGCCATGCGGATTTTCGCACTTGCCCTTGTAGTCGCGCAGGTAGTGACCCGCCGCAAATGTGTCTTCAACTGTGACTTCGTACATCGTTCCTCTTTTTTATTGGGGCGCAGTCCGAAGGCGCGCTCCGGCTCCCCTTTGTTGGCGATACGAAAGGTTCCAGGCATACAGGAACAGCCGAGAACGGCCGATATCACAAGGGGATGTGCAACCAGATATTGTACCGTGAAGCCCTGCGTGTGGCGTTCCCTCGGCTACGGCGGTACGTCATTGCCGTAATTGCGTCCGAAACCAGAACCCACCTACCCTCCGAAGAACTCTTCCACCTTCCGCAGGTCTGTGGTCTTAGCGTAGTTCGGGAGACTGTTCAGAAACACCCGTCCGTACTGCTTCTTCAGAATGCGGTTGTCCAGCAGGACCAGCAGGCCGCGGTCATGCAGAGAACGGATCAGTCGCCCAAAGCCCTGCTTTAGGGTGATGACCGCCGACGGTACTTGATATTGAAAAAACGCATTCCCGCCGTCGTTGTCGATGGCTCGTATGCGCGCCGCGATCACAGGGTCGTTCGGTACCGCGAACGGCAGGCGGTCGATAATGACGCAACTCAGTTGCTCGCCCTGCACGTCTACGCCTTGCCAGAAAGATGCTGTCGCGAACAACACAGCATTCGGCGTTGTCCGGAACTCCTCCAGTAGAGCGTTCTTCGGAGCAGAGCCTTGCAGCAGCATCGGATACTCAAGCTCTCCGAGTAGCCGCTCGTACACTTGATTCATCTGCGAATAGCTGGTGAAAAGGCAGAACGCGCGGCCACGCGTGATTTCAAGCAACTGCCGTATGCGCGCCGCAGCCTTTTCCGTAAAGCTCTGCTCGCGCGGATCGGGCAAGTCCGGGGGCACGTACATCACCGACTGGCTCTCGTAGTCGAAATGCGAGGCGACCACCAACTCGCGCGCGTTATCGATGCCGAGCCGCCCGCGTATGTAGTCGAATCCGTTGCTCACCGCCAGCGTCGCCGAGGTCAGCACCGCCGTCTCAAGCTCCGAAAAGAGTACGCGCCGCAAGATCGCGGATACGTCGATTGGCGTCGCGTGCAAAAACACATTCTGCTGCGAGCTGCGGAATCCGCGGTCGCTGCGCCGCTCGATCCAGAAAACCGTGTTCGGGTCTTCAGACTCCATGACGAACTCCAACTGCACCCGCAACTCTTCCGCGCGGCGCATCAGGTTGAAAGCCTCGTCCGGCTTGTTCGTCATCAACTTGAATTCGGAGATGATCTGCGCGAATGCATTCTGGAGGGCGAGGTATTCATCGCCATTCTCTTCCAGGAAATCGCGGCGGTTCTCGAAGGCGAAGCGTCCATCGCCCGGCGGCATCAGCGCGAAAAAGAACTGCGAGCGTTCGCGCATTCGCGCCACGGCATTCGTCAGCCCCGCCGAGGAAATCACGCTCTGCCGCAGCATGGCATCGATGTCGTATGCCAGGTCGGCAACGCGCAGATTGCTCACGCTAATCCCAAAATACTGCGACGCTACTTCTTCCAACTCATGCGCTTCGTCGAAGATGACGGCGCCGGCTTCCGGCAGTACGCCCTCACTCGCGTCCGTTGCCTGCTTGATCGCCAGGTCGGCAAAGTACAGATGATGGTTCACGATGACGATGTCGCTCTCGAACGCTCGCCGCCTCGCTTCGGTTACGAAGCACTTGTCATATAGCGTGCACTTCGAGCCGATGCAGCTTTCTACTCGCGCATCCAGCTTCGTCCATAGCTGGCTGGATTCCGGCAGTGTAGCGATTTCCGCCCTATCGCCGGTCCCCGTGCCCTTGTCCCACTCGGAGATGGCGCGGTACTGCTCAATCTCTTCGAGTCCGGAGAGCACCGGCCTCTCCGCCAGGTCGTACAGCTTCTTTTTGCAAAGATAGTTGTTGCGCCCCTTCAGATAACAAACGCGCAACTTGCCAAGCTGCGCTTCCAGAAACGGGATGTCTTTGTAATAGAGCTGTTCTTGCAGCGTCTTGGTGCCGGTGGAGATGATGACGCGCTTGCCCGCGCGCAGCACCGGCAACAGATATGCCATCGTCTTTCCCGTGCCGGTGCCTGCCTCCACGATGAGGTGGCGACGTTCTTCCAGCGCCTCCTCCACGGCCTGCGCCATGGTCAACTGCCCACGACGAAACTCGTACTGCGGGTGTGTGCGTGACAGCAGCCCTCCCGGCCCGAAGAACTGGTGCAGCGAAGGCTTTCGAGCCTCGGAAGAGGCAGCGGCAGGCGCGGCAGAAGAACCGGGTTGGGATGTGGACGACACGAAACCCTATAATAGCTGTATTGGGCACAGCTTGCGCGGTTCGCTATGCGCACACCCTGACCATATTCGCGCACGCACGCGCATCTCACGGACGGTGCTTCGGTTTGACGAATTCTTTTTTAGCTACGAACGCGGAACGCGGTGGCCTGCTGGCCATCGTTGGCCGTCCAAACGTCGGCAAGTCCACGCTGTTCAACCGGTTGGTGGGCCGGCGCCGCGCCATTGTTGGCGACGAACCGGGCATCACGCGCGACCGCCTTTACGGCGAGGTTCAGTGGAACGGCCGCTGCTTTCGCGTGGTCGATACCGGCGGCATCGTCCCGGACGACAAAGACCTTATCCCGGCGGAAATCTTCCGACAGGCTCGCGTTGCCTTCGATGAGGCCGATGCGATCGTGATGGTCGTCGATGGCCGTAGCGAACTTGCCTCGCCGGACATGGAACTCGCGCGCTTGTTGCAGCGCACAGGCAAGCCGCTATTTCTCGCCGTAAACAAAATCGACTCGCCTAAGCTCGACTTGCAGGTCGAAGAGTTCCGCCGCCTGGGAATCCGCAATATGCTCCCCGTCTCCGCCGAACATTCCAACGGCGTCGCAGAGCTTATTGAAGAACTGTTGAGAGTTGTTCCCAGCGTGCCGGAGACCTTCAACGATCCGGACCTGCCGGAGATCTCAGCCGAAGATGCATCCGTCTCTGACGATGAGCTTCTGGCTGAAGACGCTGCCGACGCCGCCGAGATAGCCGAAGAAGCACAGCCCGCCGAAGTCAAAATCGCTATCATCGGCCGTCCGAATGTCGGCAAGTCCACGTTGCTTAACAAGCTTACTGGTACTTCTCGCGCCATCGTTTCGCCGATTGCCGGAACCACGCGCGACGCCATCGATGAACTTGTCGAGCGCGACGGCAAAAAGTTCCGCTTCATCGATACCGCGGGAATTCGGCGCAAGGGCAAGACCAGGCTCATGGCCGAAAAGCTATCGGTCGTCATGGCTCGAAAGCATCTCGAGGCCGCCGACATAGCCATCATGGTCATCGATGCCACAGAGGGCGTCACCGCCAATGACGCCAACATCGCCGGCTACGCTCACGAGAGCGGACGCTCCATCATCATCGTCATCAACAAGTGGGACCTCATTACGACGGAGCGCACCGACGGAAAGCCGCCTGCCGACCGCGCCATCTACGAGGAGCAGGCGCGACGCCACCTCAAGTTCCTCGACTATGCGCCCATAATCTTCATCTCCGCCGCAACCGGCAAGAACGTGGACAAAGTGTTCTCGAAGCTGGAACTCGTAGCCGCCGAGCGTCGCAAGCGCATCAGCACCGGCGAAATGAACCGCTTCCTGCGAAAGATCGATTTCGAGCGTGCCTCGGTTCCTGCCAAAAACCGCGTCAAGGTTTACTACATGACGCAGTCCAACGTCTCGCCGCCGACGTTCATTCTCTTCACCGACCGCGACGTAAAACTGCACTTCTCGTATCAGCGGTTTCTTGAGAACCAGATTCGCGACGAGTTTAAATTCCTCGGCACGCCCATCTGGATCAAACTCAGGGCGCGCCAACGCCGCGACTTCATCCCGAACAAGAGGGATTAGGCGGTCGCGGCAGTGGGGATAGACACAACGTAAAGTCGTTTGTCCCCTGAGCGAGGGCCTAAGCCCGAGTCGAGGGAGCCCTACGGACTGTTCTCGTCGGACTTGAGGTTCCGAAAGGAGTCCTTCGACTGCGCGACTTCGTCGCTGCGCTCAGGAGGACAAGAACTGCTAATCGCTGCGATCAGGAACTATTGAGCGACTCACCTACTCATAACGCAGCGCGTCGACCGGGTCGAGTTTCGCCGCCTTGATTGCAGGCACCATTCCGCTAACCACGCCTACCAGCAGCAGCACGATAGTGGAGAGCAGTACCGTGAAGGCCGAGATGTGCAGGTGAATATCGCCCTTGCCGCTCTCGTCTTCGAACATCGGCCCAAGCATCGGCAGTGTTCCGACGGCGGCCGAAATTGCATACGACAGGGCGATTCCAATCGCGCCACCCATCAGCATTAGTACCAGCGTCTCTGCCAGCATCTGAAAGCGTATGTGGCTCTTCTTCGCGCCCAGAGCGCGACGCAGACCTATCTCGCGAATGCGTTCATCGACCGATACCAGCATGATATTCATCACGCCGACGCCGCCGATTCCCAGCGTCAGCGCACCAATGAACAGCAGCAGAACCTGTAAGCCAATCGTGATGCCGTCGATCACAGGCCGAAATTCTTCCTGACCGTGCATCTGAATCGCCTTTTTGTCGGTTGGCGAGAATCCCTGGCGCTCGGCGACGGCGGCCAGCACCTGCGCTTCTGCGCGCTTCTCGAATTGCGGGGCAATCGGTTGGAAGACGATCACCCCGCCGTAGCGCGTGTTCCACAAGTCACCGGCCGTCGAGTAGGGAATCCACACCGAGCGGTCGTCGGGCATGAAGTAGTTGTTCATCTGCATCTTGCGATCCATAACGCCGATGACGGTGAATCGCATGCCGCCGATCAGCACCGTTTCGCCGACCGCGTTGCGTCCGCTGAATAACTGCTCTTTCACCCTGCTGCCGACGAAGACTACCCGCCGCCGCTCCACCATGTCGGCGGCCGTAATCCAGCGTCCATCGCTCGGCACCTCGTTTCGCATCTCGCCATATTCTGGACACACGCCGCGTACCGCCGGATTCACCACGCGCTCGCCATATCCCATGGGCAGACCCTTTACGGTTTCCAAGCAGACATGCTTCACCATGTTCGCAGTTTGTTTGATGAAGTCGACGTCGGCCTGTTCGAAGCGCACGCGCTTGCCCGCGCGCTGTCCGCCGGATTGTGTGCTCGTCTGCTGCGGCCAGCAGACTACGGCACCGCGCCCGAACGCTTCAAAGCTGGACACCAGTACGCTGCGGAAGCTGCCGCCATAAGCAATCAGCAACGTGACGGACACGATGCCCCACACAATGCCCAGCATCGTGAGGAAACTCCTCGTGGGACTCCGCCGCAACGCGAACCACGCTTCGAAGACGATTTCTTTGAACATGCGCTCTAGCCTCCGGCCTCGTACCGCAGCGCTTCAATCGGATCGATGGACGCCGCTCGTCGCGCCGGATACATGGCGGCCAGAATGGCCGTCGCGCCCAGCAGTGCAATCGCAAGCGCACCTGACTGCCACGTCGGCAACAGGCCGGCAAAGAAGTCGGGCATAGGCAGCAGGTTTACCAGCGCACAGATGCCATAGGCGATTGATAAACCTATTCCTCCGCTCAGGGTCACGATGACCACCGTTTCCAGAAAGAACTGTCGCAGGATCAGGTGGGCCGGAGCGCCCACGGCTTTACGCACGCCAATCTCGCGAGTGCGTTCGCGAACCGCGACCAGCATCACGTTCATGACGCCGATGCCGCCCAGGAACAATGTCGTAATCCCAACCGCGCCCAGGAAGTACTTCATTCCGTCGGTCATGCGTTGAAAGGCCTTCGCCTCCTTCACGGTGTCCCAGACGTTGGCCGCTTCCTTGTCCTGCGGATCGAAGCCGTGCAGCCTCGCCAGCGAGCCCAGTATTTCTGCTTTGCAAGCTTCATGCAGTGCCACCGAGCGGGGCGTAACTAACAGGCGGTCAACGCTGCGCGGCGTCTGCGGCGGCGCGTTCGGGAGATCCTGCAACATGATGCTGAACGGAATGAACACCTTGTTGATGTCCCGTCCGTCGTAACTCGAGCCCTGCTCTTTCTCGCGCATCACGCCGATCACGGAATAAGGCACGTCGGCGATGTAGATCGTTTCCCCAACCGCGGGTCGTCCAGGGAAAAGCTGCTTCCTTACATCGCTGCCGATGAACGCGACACGGCGTTTCTCCTCCATGTCCTGCCACGAGTACCATCGGCCCTCGCTCACATCGATGCTGCGGATTTCCGAGAACTCCGGATACGCGCCGGTGACGATCAGCGAAGCGTTATTGAAATTGCTGCGGATGGGCATATTGCCCTGGCCGAGTTCGGGCATTACATACCGGCAACTGGGTGATTGTTCCTGGACCAGAGGAACGTCGCCAGCCTCGAAGACGACACGATGGCCCGCGCGAGTGCCACCCGCCTGCATGCTCGTGCGCCCTGCAAAAACAATCATCAGGTCCTTCGCAAAACTCTGTTGCTGCTTCTGCTGGCCTACGCGCATGCCCTCGCCGGCGGCGACCATCAGCACGATCGACACCACACCCCAGGCGATCCCAAACATCGTCAGCGCCGTGCGCAGCTTGTTTGACCAAAGCGTGCCAAAGACATCCGAAATCAAATCACGAAGGACCATAAGCGAACTATCCCCACGTACTCGTATCAGACGCAGCAAGGCATCAGAGGTTAGATACGCAATCCAGGTCTGGATAGTTTAGGGGAAGGTGCAAGTTTCTAATCACCGACTGCTGAGAGCCATCCATCAAGCTCTTGCAGGGCGCGCTCGCAAACCATCCGATGCCGCTCTTTTTTGTCGCGCACGCGCCGGCGAGTGGCCTCGTCCAGCGGTTGCAGCAGGTCAAACGTGATGTTTGCCGGCTGGAAGTGCTTCGACTCAGCATGACAAATGTAGTTCATCAGCGAACCGAATGCCGTTGCCCGCGGAGCGGCAACAGGCTCGTCGCCCTTCGCCAGCACCGCCGCGGCCACGCCTGCCAGCAAGCCCGTAGCAATTGACTCAACGTAACCTTCCACGCCCGAGATCTGGCCCGCGAAAAGCACGCGCGGATGCTCTTTCATCTGTAGCGTCTCGCGCAGCAACGCCGGCGCGTTGATGTACGTATTGCGATGGATCTGTCCGTAGCGAACGAACTTTGCGTTCTCCAGGCCGGGAATCATGCGCAGGATGCGTGCCTGCTCGCCGAACTTCAGGTGGTTCTGAAATCCGACGAGGTTATAGGAATCGGCGCGCAGATTTTCTTGTCGTAGTTGCACGACCGCGTAGGGCCACCTGCCCGTGCGCGGATCGTCAAGTCCAACGGGTTTCATCGGCCCAAAGCGCAAAGTGTCGCGCCCGCGCCGTGCTATCTCCTCGATCGGCAGGCAGCCTTCGAAATAGTTCAGCTTCTCCCACTCGTGTCCATCAACCGACTGCGCTTCTGTGAGGGCGTCGATAAATCGGTTGTACTCCTCGGCGTTCATCGGACAATTGATGTAGTCCGCCGTGCCCTTGTTGTAGCGTGCGGCCCTATACACCTTCGACTCGTCGATGGAGTCGGCCTCCACAATCGGGCTGATGGAATCGTAGAAGTACAGTTGCGCGTCGTTGCCCGCACAGGTGGAGTCTGCCGCGTTGGTCGAAGTCAGCCGCGCAATCTCCTGCGCCAGCGCGTCCGAGGTCAGCGGCCCTGTCGCGATAACCGTCAATTCGTTCTGCTCATCGATGCGCGTCACTTCCTCGCGCCGCACCGTGATCAGAGGCTCGCGCTCGATAGCCTCCGTTACCTTCCGCGCAAACATCTCGCGATCCACGGCCAGCGCGTGACCGGCAGGCACGGCGGTTTCGCGAGCAACTTCCATCAGCAGCGATCCAGAGCGCCGCATCTCTTCCTTGAGCAGCCACGGCGCGGTATTTTCACTATCGCTCTTGAGCGAATTCGAGCAGACCAATTCGGCGAAGTCGGGCGTCTCATGCGCCGCCGTCTTGCGCACAGGACGCATCTCGTACAACTCGACCGCGAGTCCCCGTCGCGCACACTGCCACGCTGCCTCCGGCCCCGCAAGACCTCCACCGATGATCTTGATTCGCTGTGCCATCTACTTCGCTGTCTTCTCCGCCATGCCGGCGAGCCTGTCGAGTGCTTCGCCTTCCACGCGCATCGTCAGCCACGTGGTCATAATTTCCGCCCCAAGCGACTTGTAGAAATCGATTGCCGGCGTGTTCCAGTCGAGCACCTGCCACTGGAAGCGACCGCAGTTCTCGCTAACCGCCTTCTTCGCGAGATAAAGCAGCAGCGCCTTGCCGATCCCTTTGCCGCGAAACTCCGGCTTCACAAATAGGTCCTCGAGGTACAAGCCCGGTCGTCCCTGCCAGGTCGAATAGTTGTAAAAGAAGAACGCAAATCCCGCCGGCTTGCCTTCCCACTCGGCGATGACGCAGCGGAATTTCGGCTCCGGCCCAAAGCCGTCGCGCAGAATGTCCTGCTCGGTCGCAACCGCAGCTTGCGGCTCGCGCTCATACTCGGCAAGGTCGCGGATGAACTGCAAAATTAGGGCGACATCGTCGCTCGTCGCCGGACGGATCTTTAGCATTTTGTCTTCTCGTGCGCGATTTCTTTGTTCAGAGATGAACGGAACTACCTTGATTATATCGGTCCAAAGAGATTGTCTTGCGCCCTTGCTCAGGAGGACAACACGTTAGACCTGAACCTCAGAAACATTAAGAACGAAAACTCAGAAGCTCACAAACAACAGGCGTCAAAAGTAACAAAAGCTTCATGCTGAGCGAAGCGAAGCATCTGCTGTTGAATTGAGGATCACCCTCGCTAGAGAATCACCCGCTCATCACCCACTCGGCGCGTCACCTTCTCGCGATCCAGGTATTCGAGCAGGGGGATCGCGTATTTGCGAGTAACTCCCGTCATGTCCTTGAATCGGGCGACGTCGATCTTTGCCGATTTCGCCTTCTCCAGCGCCATCTGCTGGCGCAAGCCATCCAGCGCATCGCGATGGAAGACCAGTTCGTCCGTAAGCTTTACCAGGACTTTGTCACGCAGCAGCAACGTCATGATCTTATGCGCGCGAGTGCGGTCCACGTTCACGCTTGCCAGTACGTCCTTCAGGGCCGGAACCTTCAGTCCGGCTGTGGCGAATGCAGTTTCAATCTTTTGCTTCGCCTCCGCCTCGTCGTCCCTCATGACGATGCCGCGTCCGGCGGCGCGCACGATGTCTCCAGTTACCTCGATCATTTTCTCCTGCAGTAGCGCATCGAAGCTTGCCGCAAAGACCTCCGGCAGCACGTCTTCGAAGCCTCCACGCAGTTCCTGAATGTTCATCCCAGGCGACAGCGGATTCTGCTTATGAAAGGTCTCGATTGCCCCAACGATCTCGCGCCGAATCTCCTCCAGCGCACGATCATGTATCAATGCTTCTGCAATGCGCCGCACTGGCTGCGCGCTCCGCAGCTTTTCTTCGAGTTCGACGCGCGTCCACCCGGTGCGAGCCACGGCGTCGTGAAACGTCATTCCGCGCTGTCCCATCGCCGCCACTCGCGTTTCCAGCGATGCCCCGTGACCTACGTCTGCAAGTACCTGCAATGCCTCGCGGCGCAACGCCATCGTCAGTCGCTTGGCGGAGGTATTTTCCAGTACTACTCCACCGCCAATCGTCACCACGGGAGAGAATTGCCGGACGATGAAACGATCCTCGGGCAACAGCAGTATGGGGTCAGTCAGCCGAAGTTCGGCCAGGCCCGTCGTCCCCGGCAGCAGTTCCTTAGTGCCGAGCAGCACGACCTCCGCCAGCATCTCTGCCGTGTAAGCGTGGAAGTGAACGCGTGCGCGGTCCTTCAGAGGCTTGGCCGTCGGCAGCAGCGAGAGTGAAACTCCAACCGTGCGCGTCGGGCGGAACAGCCCAGCTTCGGCCAGCATCATGCCGCGCGCAAGTTCCTCGGTGCCCACGCCCGCGAGGTTCAGCGCCGTGCGCTGTCCGGCGACAGCTTCATCGGCAGAGTTGCCATGCACCTGTACGCCGCGCACACGCAAGCGTTCGGCGGAAGGAAGCAGTTCGATTTCCTGCTCGCGCCGCACACGCCCGGAGTTCATCGTGCCTGTCACTACCGTACCGAAGCCTTTTATGCTGAACACGCGGTCGATCGGCAGGCGAAGCGGAGCTTTGGTGTTCTTGCCCGAAACCTCGTTCGCTACGCGCGCCAACTCCGTTCGCAGCACGTCCAGTCCCTCGCCGTTCTTTGCGCTCACCGCAATAATCGGCGACTGCGACGCATCGAGGAAGGAGCCGCGAACAAACTCCTCTACTTCCATGCGAACCACTTCCAACGTCTCGGGGTCCACCAGGTCGGACTTCGTCAACACCGTAATGCCGCGCCGCACGGAGAGCAGACGGCAGATGTCGAAGTGTTCGCGCGTCTGCGGCTTGATAGATTCTTCAGCGGAGATTACCAGCAGCACCAGGTCGATGCCGCCCACTCCGGCGAGCATATTGCGCACGAAGCGTTCGTGCCCCGGCACGTCCACAAAGCCGAGCCGAACGGAATCGCCTGCCGTGGGTAGCTCAAGATGCGCAAAGCCAAGGTCGATGGTGATGCCGCGGCGCTTCTCCTCTTCCAGGCGATCGGTATCGATGCCGGTGAGCGCGCGCACCAGCGCCGTCTTGCCATGGTCGATATGTCCGGCGGTGCCAACGATGACGGACTTCATCGCCGATAGTGTAGCGGAAATAGCAACGCTCGGGTTCTACCGCTTCACTGCCTGTCGCGGTGGCGCCGCCGGCTCAGCGACATTCACGATTCGCACGGACGGACGTGGGAGCGCAGCGCCAGCCTTCGCATTCCCATTGCGATCCAAACCATCCCAACCGCTGTGCGACAGGTAATAGAACGCATCGTCAACGAGCACGCCGTGTGTCGGATCGGCGAAGGCTTCGCTGTTCGCCGCCAGAACCTCCGCGCCTTTAATGGCCGTGTGCGAAGCGTTCAGTGCAAGCGACACAATGCGCTGCACGCCCCTACCGTTCTGCACCGCGATTAGTTGATCTCCATGCAGGTACAGGCCATCGATCTCGGCGGTCGCCACGCTATCGTCGTGCGTCAGCCAGGTCACCCGCCCTGAGCGCAGGTCAATGCGCCCGATGCCGCGCACGTAATCGGCAACGAACACGCTGAGGGCATCGCGATCGAACGCCGGTGTCTGCGGCGAAATGAACTCATCTGAATCAATGCCTTTCATCTGCCTCTCGCCGCTGTTTAGCAGATAAACTCCGCCGCTGTGTCCGTCGGAGACGACAACCGTTCCGCCATCACTAACGGCGATATCGCCGAGCACGCGCACAGCGCCGTCTGGCGCAGGCTCGAATCGCTCAAGAATGCGCCCCGATTCCATGTCCAGCTTCAGCAGCGCGGTTTTGCCCCATTCAGCGTTCGGGGAAGCTGAGAAATCCGGCAGTGCGGCCGCCGCTACCCACAAGGCCGGGTTCGTCCCGCTCTGTAGTGCAACGGCGAACACTGGCCATCCAGGATCTTTCGACAGATCGGCGAATTCGCTGACCTTCTTATCCTTGTCGATCCGCAACACCTTTTTCGCAAGCAGACTTGTAACGAAGAACGACCGAGTTTTGCGATCGTAAGTGATGTCTTCCGCCAGCAGTCCAGCGCCGTCGAGCGTCGTCCAGGTCGAACCGCGCTCCACGGCGGCGCGATTTGCTTTCATGCGCTCCATCAGCTTCAGAAAGCTCTTGTCGCCCGCAATCGACGCGAGGTCCGGATCCTTCGCCGCATCCGCCACCTGCCCCATGCGCACGAACATATCGAGCCAGTGCAGCGCTTCGGCGCGCCTGCCGGCCAGTGCGTTCATGCAGGCGAGATTGTAGGTTGTCGCGGAATGTCCCGGCGCAAGCGCGTGCAAGCCTAGCAGCGCTTTTCTCGCGCCTAGGATATCCTTCTGCAAGTTTGCTTTCTCGACCTTTTGGCGTAGCGAGGTGAACTTTGCCCGAGCCGTTTCGCGAGCCCTGTTTTGTTGAGGCCTGTTTTGCAGCTTGTTCTGCGTGGCAGCGAAGGAGCTCGCTGCCAGCAGCATGACCGCGCAGGCGCACAGCGTACGTGTGCTCATGGCTCGGAATTGTATTCGCGAAGTCTGAAAGTTGGAACAAATGGGAAGGGCTAAAAGGAACGACTAGCCCCGGTAAGGGGCTCAGGGGTGCGGCAGTTTTTCCTTCCCCTGAGCGGCCCCGACATTGTCGTCAGGACTCAATCGTTAGTTATAAACAGTAGATGCACAATCCTTCGAAGGGTTTGTTCGCTGCGCGCCCCATCGTGCGACGAATCGCGCTATCGCAGCGCTTTGCCCTGCGCCGTCCAGCGTGCGAAAATAGATGTATCCGCTATGACTTCCGCAGATAAACAGCCATCCATTACGCCGGAGGTCATCCGCGACCACGGAATCCGTCCAGACGAATATCAACGAATCCTGAAGTGGCTCGGACGCGAACCCTCGCTCACGGAGCTGGGCATCTTCAGCGTCATGTGGAGCGAGCACTGCTCCTATAAGTCTTCGCGGGTACACCTAAAGCGTCTGCCCACGCGCAGCAAACTGGTTGTGCAGGGACCGGGAGAGAACGCCGGCATCATCGACATCGGCGATGGTTGGGCGTGCGCCTTCAAGATCGAGTCGCACAACCATCCATCGTTTATTGAACCTTTCCAGGGAGCTGCCACCGGCGTCGGCGGCATTCTGCGAGACATCTTCACGATGGGCGCGCGTCCTGTGGCGGTTATGGATTCGCTGCGTTTCGGTCCGATTACCCAAGATGCGGCAAATACGACCGACCAGGAAACGATTCATCGCAACCACTCCATCATGGAGGGAGTGGTCAGCGGCGTTGCCTCGTACGGCAACTGCTTCGGTGTGCCTAACCTCGGCGGCGAAACAAAGTTTGAGCCCTGCTACAACGGCAATCCTCTGCTCAACGCCTTTGCGCTAGGCCTCGTGCGCCGCGAAAAGATTTTTTATGCCAAGGCTGCAGGGGCAGGCAATCCCGTCATCTACGTCGGATCGAAGACCGGACGCGACGGCATTCACGGCGCGACCATGGCCAGCGAAGAGTTCAGTGAAGGCTCCGAGGCGAAGCGTCCCAACGTTCAGGTGGGCGACCCATTCATGGAGAAGCTCCTGCTTGAAGCGTGCGTTGAAGCCATGGAGACTGGAGCCGTCGTCGGCATTCAGGATATGGGTGCTGCGGGCCTTACCTGCTCAACCTGTGAGATGGGCGGACGCGGTGGCGTTGGCCTTGAGATCGAGCTCGACCTTGTTCCTCAGCGCGAAACCGGCATGACCTCCTACGAGATCATGCTTAGCGAATCACAGGAGCGCATGCTCCTCGTCGCCGACAAGGGCCGCGAAGAGGAAGTGTTCGCAGTCTTCCGCAAGTGGGGACTCGATGCTGTCACGATCGGCCGCGTGATTAACGAGAACAAGATGCGCGTGTTGCAACACGGCCAGGTCGTTGCTGAAATTCCCAACGACGCGCTGACCGATGACGCGCCGCTCTACCATCGTCCGATGGAGCCTTGGGTTTCTCCTCTTCCGCCGACCCGTCCCGAGCACGTCAGCATCGGAGGCGCGGTCGACTTGGAAGCGAACTTGAAGCGCCTGCTCGCCAGTCCCAACATCTGCGACAAGCACTGGGTTTACGAGCAGTATGATTCCATGGTCCAGACCAATACGGTCGAGGGACCCGGCCGTGAAGCCGGAGTCATTCGCATCAAGGGCACGAATCGCGGCTTGGCCATGGCGCTCGACGGCAACGGACGCTGGTGCTATCTCTCGCCGAAGCTTGGCGCAATGCACGCCGTCGCGGAAGCCTGCCGCAACGTAGCCTGTTCCGGCGCGACGCCCGTGGCCGCCACTAATTGCCTCAACTTTGGAAATCCTGAGAAGCCGCCCATCATGGGGCAGTTCTCGGAAGTGATCGACGGCATCACCGAAGCGTGCGAAAAGCTGGCGACGCCCATTACCGGCGGCAATGTCAGTTTCTACAACGAGACGCTCGGCGAGGGAATTTACCCGACGCCCGTGATCGGAATCGTCGGCACCATCGAAGATATCAACCGCGCAGGCAGGCCCGAGTTCGCCGCGCCCGGCCGCGTCCTCGTGCTGCTCAATGGCTCTTCGCCCGTCTCCGCCGCCGAGGCGGAAACGCGTCTTGGCTCCTCGGAATACGCCAAGGAAATTCTCGGCGCGATCTGGGGACTGCCCCCAGCGCTCGATCTCGACAAGGAATTGGCACTGCAAAAGGCGCTGATCGAAATCATCGGCGCTGGCCTCGCGGACTCCGCCAAGGACGTCTCCGAAGGTGGATTGGCCGTCACTCTGGCCGAAGCTGGATTCACTCGCGGCATTGGAGTTGACGTTCAACTCAGGTCAGATGGCTATTCACCCGAGTACCTGCTTTTCGGTGAAAACGCCAGTCGCGTGCTGCTTTCGTGCGACTCGAAGCAGCTCGGGAGAATCCAACAAGTAGCGTCGAATCACGGCATAACCTGCTCACAAATTGGCACTACAGCGGCCGACGGGTTCTCCATCTCGATCGATGGCGCGAAGGTTCTTTCCGCCAAAGTGCCGGAGTTGCGGCAGGTATGGTCATCGGCTTTGGAACGGGCGCTACACACGGAAACGGAAGAGCGCCTGGTTCCGGCGGTGCTGCAGCGCAGTTGATAAACGCGTGCAAAAAGCAAGCCGGTAAAGGGGTAACAGGGTGGGTGCATGTTTTTAGTTCTCGACAAGTTGCATGAGGAATGTGGCGTTGTGGCCATCTACGGCCATGCTGAGGCCTCTAAGCTGGCCTATCTCGGCCTTCATGCGCTACAGCATCGCGGTCAGGAATCGGCCGGCGTCGCCTCGTCCGACGGTGAACTCGTGCACGTTTACAAAGCCATGGGCCTTGTTGCCGATATCTTCAACGAGGAAACGCTCAAGCGCGTTCCCGGCCGCCTTGCCATCGGACACACCCGCTACTCCACGACCGGCGACTCCGCACTTCTGAATGCCCAGCCTATCCGCGTTGAGTGCAACAAGGGACGTATCGCTCTCGCCCACAACGGCAATTTGGTGAATGCCGCCCAGATTCGTCAGCGATTTGAAAAGCAGGGAAGCATATTCCAGACGACCAGCGATTCCGAGATCATCCTGCACCTCATCGCGCAGTCGCGCGAGCACGAGTTGCCGGAGGCCATTGCCGATTCGCTACGTCGCGTGGAGGGTGCGTTCTCAGTCGTTCTCATCACGCCTGACCACATCTTTGCCGCGCGGGACTCGCGTGGTTTCCGCCCGCTTGTGATGGGCCGCATTCCGGCAACGGGCGCTGGACAGAAGGACACGATCGTCTTTGCCTCAGAAACCTGCGCCTTCGATCTTCTCGGCGCCATCTACGAACGCGAAGTTAAACCCGGCGAGTTGGTCGTCGTCGGACCAGAAGGCGTTTACTCACGCTTCTACGCGTCCTCTTCAATGCCGCACTCGAGTTGCATCTTCGAGCACGTGTATTTCTCGCGTCCGGACAGCGTCGTGTTTGGCCGCGCAGTGCAGGAGAGTCGCGAACTGATGGGCCGCCGTCTTGCCGCTGAATCGCCAGTCGTGGCCGACATCGTCGTGCCTGTGCCAGATTCGGGCGTCACCGCAGCAATGGGCTTTTCGCACGAGAGCGGGATTCCGTTCGCCTTCGGTCTTATTCGGAACCACTACGTCGGTCGCACTTTCATCGAACCCGAACAGCGCGTGCGGGACTTTGGCGTCAAGCTCAAGCTCAACCCAGTGCGCAGCGTGCTCGAAGGCAAGAGCATCGTGCTCGTGGACGACTCCATTGTCCGTGGCACCACCAGTCGCAAGATCGTCCGCATGATCCGGGACGCCGGAGCCGTCGAAGTGCATGTACGCATCTCATGCCCTCCGACCATTGGCCCTTGCTACTACGGCGTTGACACACCCGAGCGCCGTCACCTCATCGCCGCCAACAAGACCGTTGATGAGATTCGCGAGTACATTGGCGCCGACTCGCTCGCCTTTCTCTCGCTCGAAGGGCTTCGGGAAGCCTGTGCCGAGGGCGGCGAAACCCAATACTGCACCGGTTGCTACACCGGTCGCTATCCGACAAACTTTGTCGCCGTTCATCAGATACAGACGGCAGAAGAAATCGCAAAAGCGAAATAGGCCAGCGCTAGCAGCGGTTGTCCCTCAGATGCAATCGCTGTCTATTCAGAACATGCAAACTCACTCGCTTGCGGCGGCGGCGAACGGCAATCGCAACGAGGCAAAATCCACGCGCACCCCTTCCAGTTCGAGTAGCCAACGCTTGGCATCGAGTCCAGCGGCGTATCCGCCGAGCGTGCCGTCGCTGGCGAGCACGCGATGACAGGGCACGACGATGGCAATGGGGTTGTCGTGGTTCGCCATACCGACGGCGCGGAATCCCTTTGCACATCCGACCTGTTGCGCGATCTGCGCGTAGCTGCGCACTGCGCCATAAGGAATCGTCAGCAGGGCATTCCAGCACTTGAGCTGGAAGTCGGTGCCGCGTAGATCGAGCGGGAAGGTAAACTCGCGGCGCATTCCGGCAAAGTATTCCTCCAGCTCTCGAACAAACGGTTGCGTGCGCTCGGCGCTCTCGACAATCTGTTCGCGTGCGATGCTCGAGGCAACGCTGCTGCGCTCGAACTCAAGACGCACAAGGCCCCGTTCGGCTACGGCGAGGACTAGCGTTCCTACCGGCGAAGACATTCGAGTGCAGTAGAGCGTTGGCATCGCTCGATTCTCGCGCATTGTGTTTCCCGTGGCGAGCGGATTCCGGCGTTGTCCCTCCAGCCTGTCCGCAGCTTATAATCCGGGTACTCTGGAGGGATTATGCGGCGTTGCGGCGGGGTGGTTCTCCTCGTTCTTTGTATCTTCAGTTCCGGCGCTTTCACTTCAGCTACCGCGCCCGCGCCGGCGATTGAGCTGGCAGGCAAGGTCACGGCCAGAGGTCGAGTTGCGATAGCCGACGCTCTGGTTTCGCTGATTACGCCGCCACAGTCCGTCATTGCAACCACCCGCACGAACGCAGACGGCAGCTTCACATTCCCCTCAGTTCGTCCGGGCAGCTACATCATCCGCGTACAGGCGACTTCTCTTTCGGAGCGGCGCGTTGCAGTACAAGTAAGCGCTTCTCGTTCGAACTTAATCACTGTAGATCTTGATTTCGCGGCTACTCCCGAAGAGCTTACGGTGACTGCCGAGCGCGGTGTCGTGGAGGAAACGCACACGGCCACGCAGCAGGTGAACGTCATCAATGGCGCCGAACTTGCTATTCGAGTGAAGGCGGTTACGGCACAGGCCGCCCAGGAGGAAGAGGGAGTTACCCTGCAACGCACGAGTCCAACCATCTCGGGCGTGTTTGTGAGGGGCCTCACTGGGAACCGTGTGAACGTATACGTTGATGGCGTACGGTACTCGACTTCGGCACAGCGCGGCGGCATCAACACGTTCTTCAATTTGAACCAGGCGAGCGGCCTCGATGCGATCGAGATCATCCGTGGCGCATCGAGCGCGCAGTATGGAAGTGACGCGATTGGCGGGACGGTGCAGTTGATCGGCGTAGCGCCGCTAGTGAGCGATGAGCGATTGTTCAGCGGTAAGTACAGCGCGATCGGCACGACTGCCGACGCGAGTTACGGCTCAAACCTGCAACTCCTCTATAGCAGCAAGAACTTCGGCTCTGTGTTGAACCTCGATGGATTCCGCGCGAACAGGCTTCGCACCGGCGGGGGCGTGGACTCTCATTCGGCCTTCGCGCGATTTTTCGGCTTGCCGTCCGATCTCTTTATAGGCTCGCGACTGCCCGACACTGCCTCTACTCAGTACGGCGGAAGTTTCAAAGCGATGTGGACTCCTGCTGTTCACACCCATATTACGGCCAGCTACAGCCGGGCGCAGCAGGATGGCGGCAGGCGCTACGACCAGACACTCGGGGGCGACGGAAACCTGATCGCAGACCTGCGGAACCTGATGTCCGATCTGTTCTATGTACGGATGGACAAGTACAAGTTAGGTCCGGTGGATCGTGCAAGCCTGACGTACTCGTATAACGCGCAGCGCGAAGAGCGCGTGAACCAGGGCGGAAATGGGAATCCTGTGGCAGCGATTACTCATGAGCCGGAGCGCACGCATGTTCATGGCGTGCAGGGATTGCTGGACAAGATGATGTTCAAGAACGACGTGGTTCTTGGCGCGGAGTATTATCAGGAGGCGATACGCGCGTCATCGTACGCGCTGGATACAGTGAGCGGCATCGCGACCGTTCGCCGTGGCCGCGTTCCAGATCGCGCAGCCTACCGTAGCGGAGGCATCTACCTTCAGGACGTCTACTCGCCTTTCCGCAAGATTACGCTGGCGGGTGCTGCACGTTACAGCGTTGCTTCCTACCGTTCGCGGCAGAGTGACAGCCCGCTTGTTGGCGGCAAGCCGCTGTGGCCAGATGATTCCTTGCGGGTGGGTGCTTGGACCTACCGCGTGGGCGCCGTGTTCTCGCCCATTGAGCCGCTCGCCTTTTTCGCAAATGCCAGCCGCGGCTTTCGTGCGCCGCACATCACGGACCTGGGAACGCTTGGACTAACGGGCTCCGGATTCGAGGTTGCTGCGCCGGAGATCGCAGGACTGGGCGCGATGGTTGGAGACTCGGCATTGCGAACGGCAACCAGTTCAGGGCTGCCGGTTGCGCAACTCAAGCCGGAAACGAGCCAGAATTACGAAGTCGGCGTGCGTGCAAAAACTAAGCTGTTCAGCGTCAATGTCTCCGGCTTCATCAACGACATCAATGACAGCATCACAAAACAGGCCCTGATCCTCCCGGCGAGCTCCGTTGGGCTTACGCTTGGGGGCGTGCCGATCACCTCGCAGGATCCGACCGGAACGGTTTTCGTGGCCGCCAGTTCGACTCCAGTGCTTGTACGCGCCAATTGGGATGATGCGCGGATTTGGGGACTGGAACATCGAGGAGAGCTTCGCCTCCGTTCCAACTGGCAACTGGGAACGGTTCTTACCTACATCCATGCGGCCGACAAACGCACAGGCCAAGCTCCGAATTTTGAAGGCGGGACTCCGGCACCGGACGGTTATTTAAAACTTCGCTATACACACAAGAGAGGGCATTGGTGGATTGAGCCCTATGTTCACGCAGCATTGCGGCAGGAGCGTCTGTCCACCCTGGATATAGAAGACCGTCGCACGGGCGCAACACGCTCCCGGAGCAGCATCCAGAACTTCTTCCGGCGCGGAGCTACGGTCCGCGGCTTCGTGTCGCCGGGAACGGATGGTGTTCTGGGTAACGCCGACGATCAGTTGATTGCGACGGGTGAGACCCTGGCGCAAATCCAAACGCGTGTTCTTGGCACAGCTGCGCAGGCTCCTCTATACGACCATCTCCCCGGTTACATGACCATCAACCTGCGGGGCGGATACCACATTGGCGAGCGGCAGTCACTCGTCGCCGAGTTCGAGAACATAGGCGATCGCATCTACCGCGGTATCAGTTGGGGCGTGGATGCTCCCGGCCGCAGCGCAACTGTTCGCTACACGTACACATTCTAAAAAATGGAAGTTGCGATCGCCGGCGAGTGCGCAGATTTCGAGAATGGCTGCTCGTGTTCGGACTAGAATCGGTGAACAGCGTGCCGAGTTCGGTGACTTGCGCCGAGCCAGGCTCAATTCCAGCAAGCGCTCAAGACATTTCAACATCTTCGCTCGACCACACGGCTTTCTATGGGACTCGCAGTCGGTGAAGTCATCGGCGATTACCAGGTCATTGCCCACCTCGGTGCGGGTGGCATGGGTGACGTGTACAAAGTCCAGCACGTCATTTCTCAACGCGTCGAGGCTTTGAAGCTACTGCTCGAGGGTGATAGCAGCCACGAGATCGGCGAGCGTTTCGCGCGTGAAATACGTGTGCTGGCGCGCCTGCAACATCCGAACATCGCCGCGCTGCATACCGCATTCCGCTCAGGCGAGCGTCTCGCGATGGTGATGGAGTATGCAGAAGGGACCACGCTCTGCGCTAAGTTGCGGCCCCCTGGTATCACCATCACGGAAGGCCTCTTCTACGTGTCCCAGGTATTATCCGCGTTGGCCTATGCGCATAAGCACGGTGTGGTACATCGCGATATCAAGCCGTCCAACATCGTCATCGGCGTGGACAACATAGTGAAGGTCGTAGACTTCGGTATCGCGGTCAGCGGCCGCGACGCACGGCTGACGGTTTCGGGCAATGTGGTGGGATCGTTCCACTACATGTCTCCTGAACAGATTGGCGGATCTGAAGTCGATGCGCGTTCGGACATTTACTCTGTCGGCGTCACTTTGTATGAGGTGGTCACAGGTAAGCTGCCAGTCGATGGACCGAATCAATACGCGATTATGACCGGGCACCTCAACCACACGCCCGCTCCGCCTGGCGAAATCGACCCGCACGTACCAGCCGATCTGTCGCGAACGGTGATGAAAGCGTTGGCCAAGAATCCCAACGCTCGCTACCAGAGCGCCGAGGAGTTGCTCTCGGACCTGAACGTCGTGCAGTCCGAGTACGCCACCACCATGGATTCGATGGTGACTGTTGTGAGTCCGTCGAAACGTCCGTCGGGGGGAAGCGGCGGACATCACACACCATCCCGCCGTAAGAGCGACCTGCACGACCCACAGCAGGTCGGCGTTTTGCTTTCAGAGCACCCCGCCGTAGTGGATGAAGTCGGAAGAGAACTTGCGTCCTACATCGGGCCGATTGCGAAGATCATCGTCCGGCGCGTGGCAAAAGACTGTAGCACCGTTCATGATCTTTTTGCCGCCGTCGCGCAGGAAATCGATTCAGCTAAGGACCGCGAGAAGTTTCTTGCCGCAAAGCGCCGCTATGTGAGGTAGCAATCGCTGACGCACCCGCTTTCTCGCTACACCATCGTTACTGGTTCAACATCCCGAACGCCTTCACAAGGCTCACGTACATACGGTTGAATGAGGCGGTTACCTGCGCAATCTCATCGTTGCCTTTGACGGGCAGTTCCGGCAAATCCAGTTCACCTTTACTGATGCGGTCCGCCGTTTGCGCCAAGCGCCGCACTGGACGTATGACGGTCACCACCAGCGCCGCATCGATGACAAGCAGCGTGATGATGAAAATGCCAATGAGATAGGCCATCAGTTTGCGGAAAGCTTGATCGGCGATTTGTACCGGAACTGCCATCGGTACGGTGACGACTTGCGCCGCGATAACCTCATTCTCTCTCCAGCCAAATCCATTCCCGCTGCCATAGGCTTTGATCAGCGCGCGAGGTGCGAGTTCGGGCGTGTTGTGACACTCCAGGCAACTCTGAGCTACCGTGATCGGCCGCGCCAGGTACAAGACGCGTCCGGTCGGTGCTTCGCGCTCGCCGACAAATTCCTTCTTATCAGGATTGTTTCTAAAAAATCCAACGACGTCGGCTTCCCAATCCACTGCGCGATTTCGCAGATTCGTGGGATTCAGCGACGCTTCCTTGTAAACGTACTCCGGATAATTCTTGCGCAAACGACTGAAGATTGTCGTTGCCGCATAAGCAGGCACAGTTTGCGGCAGAAACCTCCTGGTGTGCGCCTGGTTGGTGACCAACAGCGGCTTGATTTCCTCGGATGTGTAATCGCGCGTTGAACGGGCGCTCGCCATCATCAACTCGGCCTGCTTCAGGACTTGTGAGCGCGCGTTTTCAATCAGGAACTGGTACGCGATTCGGGAGATGACAAACAGTCCCGTCCCGAACAGCAGGACAAAGATGAGGTTGAACTTCGTCAGGAGCTTCATGCCATCCTCCCTGGTGAGGCGTAGTTTAGTCCAGGTCGGCGCATGCAATTTCGCGAAAGCAGAGCTCGTTGGAGAAACACTCGCGATGAGCTACTTGCCTGAATTTTCGCTCACAGCCACGACTCGCACCTGCAACTCACGCGTCCTCCTCGCGGCGGCCACCAGTTTCGCGGCAAAACGAAGGCCTCTCCTGACGAGAGGCCTTCGCGTTAGGCGCGCTTCCCTGAACCGCGCCATTCACCATATCGTTAGCTACCGAGGGTTGTTGTCCATCTTCGGCGGTTCCTGTTGCGTCGGCGCTGCTACGGTGCCTGTCGACTGCCCCTGCGTGGATGAAGGCTGCGTAGTGGAACCGGTGACGCCACCCTGAGTCTGCGTAGCGGTTCCTTGCGCCGCGCTGCCAGTCGAGGTTTGCATGCCCATATCGGACGAAGTTCCCGTGGCAGAAGCGAGTTGATCGAGGTTATTCTTCAGCAGTGTGACTTCCACGCGACCGGCGCGAACCCGAGTCGCCTTGCCCTCGGCGTCCTTAACAGGGGCGTTGCCCATGCCGAGAACGAAGATACGGTAAACCGGGATCTGGTGCTCAAGCACCAGGTAGCGAACGACGGCGTCGGCCATATTCTGCGAGGTCTGAATGGCAGCCGAGCCACGTCCGGGCGAAAAGCCTTGAACTTCTACGACGTAGCCTTTCTGGTCCTTCAAGCTGGCGGCCATTTCGTCGAGCGCAGCTTTCGCCTTCTGGCTCAGGAGCGTCTGTCCGCTACGGAAGCGGATTTCGGTCTGGGTCGCAGGCTGGTACTGGTCGATGTTGCCTACGACGTTAGCGACGGTCGTGAGGCGCGTGTTGGCCTGCTCGGCGGTCTGGTGAGCCGTCTGGGCACGATTGCCGGCCTCGATAGCGTGCTGGTCGGCTTCATTCGCCTTGGCGGAAGCCATGCGGATGCCCTCCTGCGCGCGGCTATCAACGTCCCGCACCATCTGCGAGTTCTTGGAAGTCAACTCATCGAGTTCGTTGACACGGTTACGGATCGGACTAAGCTGGCGCGAAACATACTTCTTGCGCGCAAACGGATTCAGCTTGCCCCAGAATCCCTGGCGCGTGTCCTGCTGAAGAGGCTGGTGTGCGGCGAGGTTGGCATCGGCCTGGGCCTGATCTGACCGGACCTGCGAAGTGTCGCTCTGCTGCATTCCGGTGCTCTGCGAGCTGGCGCCGGTCTGCGTGGAAGTTGCCGCGGGCTGCTGGGGTTCTGTGCTCTGCGAGCTTGACGAAGTTTGCGCTATAGCCGGAACCATCAGGGTTGCGGCTAAGGGCAGCGCGAGTAGAAAGCGATTCTTCATTGCGATTCCTCCGGAATAGGGGAGCCCTGGGGAACTTCCCCGGCCAAATTTGTCGAGCCTAAAACCTCGAAATTCGTCGGCACGTCTTCAGGTCGTACCGTGAGTTGGTTCATGGGCGGAGCGCCTCCAGCAATTCGAGGTGGTCGCACCCTGCCCAGCTCTGCATCGGTGAAGTTGATGCCTACGCATTTGCTATTACAGGTAACGTGCCAAACCAACTTGGCATGTTCCCGGCTGTAACTTCTTTGTTTTCAGACGCACATTTTTGAGGCGACACAGGGCAGGTGAGTAGAAAGGGGATGGGTGAGTAAATTCGTCCGATTGAAGAAGTTACAGGAAAGTAACTAGCTGGACTTGAGAGCTGTGGTGGGGCTCAACGAAGAACTCGTCGTGTGCACCAAGGTTCTGTGGCGAAATCAACCCCGGGCGATTCTTCTCGGGATCAGTCTGCGGTGTTGATCCTGGACGTAGTTGTCCGTCATGCCGGCGATGTAATCGCAGATGACGCGGGCGAGAGTTTCGCCTTCGGCTTGGCGCTGGTAGCTGGGCGGAAGTTGGTCAGGGTGTGACATCCAGTGAGAGAAAAGCTCGCTCACCACACGATCGGCCGTTTGCTTCTCCGGTTTAAGCGCGGTGCTGAAGTAGAGACGATCGTAAAGAAACGCCTTCGCCTCGCGGCGCTCGTCCTCAACTTCCGGGCTGAAGGCGGCGAGGCGCTTGGGAAAATTCCGCACGTCTTCGAGGGTGCAAGTGCCGGAGGCCTTTACGTTGCGCGCGGTGTTCTCGATGAGGTCGCCGACTAAGCGGTTCATCATGCGTTTCAACGCTTCGTTGAATTGCAGCTTGGCGGGCGCATCGGGATGGCTAGCGGCGACTTCAGGGAAGTAGCGTTCAAAGATGCGAACGCGCTGCCGAATCTCGTCCAGCGAGAGGAGCTTCGCTTCGAAGCCATCGTCCAGGTCGGCTGTGTTATAGGCGATTTCGTCAGTGAGGTCGATTAGTTGCGCTTCGAGTGGCGGACGCTGATTGAGAAGATATTCGGCGAGTTCGGGATGAGCATCAACGTCGTAATCGTGCGAATGCTTGATGATGCCTTCGCGCACCTCGAAAGTGAGATTGAGGCCCGGGAAATCTATGTAGCGATGCTCGAACTGCTCGACTATGCGGAGGGCGTGCAGGTTGTGATCGAACGATTCACCGTGCTCGCGCATGGCGGCGTCGAGAGCCTTCTCGCCGGCGTGTCCGAACGGCGGATGTCCGATGTCGTGCGCGAGCGCAAGCGTTTCGACGAGGTCAACGTTGAGCGAGAGTGCGGCGGCGATAGTTCGAGAGATTTGCGCAACTTCGATAGTGTGGGTCAGGCGAGTGCGAAAGTGGTCTGACAAGCGGCGGGTGAAAACCTGCGTCTTGTTTTCCAGGCGGCGGAAGGCGCGCGCGTGAATGATGCGGTCGCGGTCGCGCTGGAAGTCATTGCGATACGGATGCGCGGACTCGTGGAAGCGACGTCCTCGGGAGTGCTGAACTTGGACGGCGTAGTCGGCGAGCATGGGGGCATTGTAATGCAAGAGCGGTCATGAGTCGCGGGTCGCGAAAGTTGCGACTGCGAAGTTAACGCCGAGGAACTGAGGCGCGAGGCACGAAAGCTCAAAAGCACAATTCAAGGGTTGAGCATGTCTCTCTGAAGTGGGTCGACACCTACAGGTAGCGACACTCGAACCCGACTCCCGAGTTACGACTCGCGACCCTCGACCCACGACTCGCGACCTCTTACTTCTGCTTTGCCAACCGAATTCGGGCGCCTTCGAGTTTCTTCTGGACCTTGGCTACGTCCTGCTGGTCAACTTCGGCGGAGACCGTTTTGTTCCATTCTTGCAGAGCGCGCTCCCAGTGATTCACGGCGAGTTTCAACCGGCCCGTTTTGAGATAGAGGTCGGCAACGTGATCGTGTACGGTCGGATCGTTGTCCATGCGCTCGATGGCTTTGCGCAGGTTCTCTTCCGCTAGCTCGTAGTTCCCGATCTTGTAATAGGCCCAGCCGAGCGAGTCGAGATACGCGCCGTTCTGCGGATCGAGTTGTACGGCCTTGCGGATGTATCCGAGCGCTTCTTCGAGACGCGTGCCCCGGTCGGCGAGCATGTATCCGAGATAGTTCAACGCGGTGGCGTTGCGAGGATCGGCGGCCAGTACGCGGCGGAAAGAGGCTTCAGCCTGGTCGTATTTTTTCTGCCGCTCATAGATGGAACCGGCGACGAAGGATACGTATTCCTTCTCTTCCTGGCGGCTGGAGAGTTCATCGGCTTTGGCGATTGCTTGTTCGGCATCCGGCCAGCGGCGCAGGCGGCTGTACATTTGCGCGAGGGCGATCCAGGTCTCGCGATCTTCCGGAGTCCCTTTGATCATGCTGCGGACCTGTGCGATGGCGGAATCCGCCTGGCCCTGGTCGGCGAGTTGAGAAGCAAGCATGATGCGAAGGCCGCGATCGTTGGGTAGCTTATCGACAGCTTCCTGCGCTGCTGCCGTGGCTTGCGGCCACTGCTTGGCATCGCGATACGTTTCAATGAGCTGCTGGTACGCGCGCGAGGCGTTATCATCTCCGAGCGAGATCATCTTGCGGAAAGTATCCACGGCGAGCTGCGTCTTGTTGATCTCGCGATAAATAGTGCCGAGGCGCTCGAGGAAGACTGAGCGGTTGTTGCGCTCGCCGGGCGTGTAACTGCCGTCAGGCTTTTCGCTGCGCTGGAGCAGTTGCTGCAGGGTCTGTGCAGCTTCGTCGTATTTGCCCATGGCTTCCGAAATAACGGCCAGGTTGTAAGGCACTTCCAGCGAGTCTGGCACGATGGCCTGGGCGCGTTTGAGCGCATCGAACGCGAGATCGAACTTGCCGTCCCGGCGATGGATCTCGGCAATGCGCATGTAGGTTTGCGCGTCCTGCGGATCGGCTTCGGCAATGAGGTTGTACTGCTCCAGAGCGGCCTCGACCTGACCGTCGTTCATGAGGTTCTGCGCAAGACCGCGAAGCGAGTCGAGGTTGTCCTTGTCCAGTTCGACAGCCTTTTTGTAGGCCTCGATGGCGTGCTTGTAATCCTTCTTCTGCTCGTAGGTGTATCCGAGCCCGGCATACACCTTGGCGGTGCGCTCGCTCTCCGGGATGGACTCGAGAATGGCCTGGGCGCGTGCGGAATCGCCTTCCTCGTTGTACAGGTAAGCGAGCGTGGAGACCGCTTCTTCGGAATTGGGCTGCAAGGCTACGGCTGTCTTGAATTCGCTCTCGGCTTTGGCCAGTTCGTTGTTAAGACGGTAGAGGCGGCCAAGCAGGAGATGATCCTCGACACTCTTCGGGTCGATTTTGACAATTGCCTCGTACTGTTCGATGGCGAGCTTAAGGATGTTCTGCGACTGCGTGCCAGCCTGCATGTCGCCCAGAGAGCGCAGGTAGATGCGGCCAAGCAGCTTGTGGGCTTCTACGTTGTCGGGATCGCGCTTAAGAATTTCCTGCGCTTCGAGAACGGCATCGCGAATGCGTCCGGTACGAACGTAGAGTTCGGCGAGCCCGGCATTCAGGTACTCGGACGACGGATCGTTCTCGATGGCCAGGCGGTATTCCTCGATAGCTTTGTTGGCGTACTCGCTTCGGCCGTAGGTGCTCAGCATCTCCTCGTACATGTGCGCGAGGGTGTAGTGGTAGTACGCCGAGGCGCGGTTCGGCACCTTGCGGTCGGTCTTCACTGGCTCGGGCGCCTTCGGCTCGGAACCACTCTCAACCTTCTGCGAGTTCGGGCTCGTGGGAGTCGCTGGCTCCGTCGGCGGTCTCATGCCGGGGTCAACGGTCGGTGCCGCTGGGGTTGCATTCTTTTGAGTTTGCGCAAAGCCCGGTATAGAAGCCGCAAGGAGCAACAAGACGAAAAGACGCTTTTTAGATGCCATGTTAAGGAGACCAGCCGTTGTTCTAGTTTTTTGATGCGCAAGCGCCTGTGTTGGAATCACGGTTATTTTATCGCCTCGGAGGGTTAGACGTCCGAAGAGCAGTTTTGACACGCAGCTTTGGGGCCGTTCTTTGAACGTTTCCGTTCTCATTCATGTAGAAGGCTTAGAAACCTGGGACGCTCTCCAGTACCCGAACCTTCCAGCTATTCTCGGTTGGCGTGAGCAGAGCCAGGCAGTGCAGCGTGGCCTGTTCGCTATGGACGACCTTGTCGCCATCGAGCCACTGGATTTCAAGCTGAAAGGTGTCACGAAGCTGGATGGCGGATCCTTCCACAGAATAGAAAGCGACATCCACCTTATGTCCGCGATCGACGTAGCGCCGGCTAAGGCCTTCCGCTTTTTGTTCGTTGACGGCCTGCGTGAACTTGTCACGGGCGATGCCGACGAAGGCTGCGTTGAGGACATCGGCGCGATTCTCCGACATGGCTTGCGCGAGCAACTGCCAGGCGCGGGAATAATCCCGGAGGACCGCCTGCTCCGTGGCCTCCTCTACCTGGCGCGGGGTAGCCCTCGATGAATCTATGGTGGCCTTCACGGCAGCCGGATTGTCGGCGGCCATCAACCAGGGTGGAAGTGAGGCGAGGGCGAAGGCCAACAGCAACGCAAGCGCAATCAGAGCTACTGGGCGAAGGGGCATCAGCACGTAAAAACCTCGAACCGTCATCGTGCACCTCGCCAGCGAATTTCGTTTCCAACAATGACTCCGGCAGCGACGGAGATGAGCGCGTTGTCCGAAGCCGGAAGTTCTGCGCGAGCACTGCCCCGCTTGATGCGCGAATCAACGGTGCTCTTGCCTTTGGCATCGACAGAGGTAAACGTGACGATGGTTCCGTCGGGCACGGCGTTTCCGGCGCAGTCGCGAATAGGATCGGTGTCGACGATGATGTTGCCGTTGTTTCCTCGCTGCGCGCGCATGCGTATGGTGCACGGATCAGACGCGACCTGCTGAACGATCCGGCGAACGCTTGCGCCGGCGACGGAGGCAACGAACTGCGCCGCGCCTTCCTTTCGCCCTGAGTCGGTACGCGTCCATGCGATGCCGTACTTGCTCATCTCTCTGCGACTGACGGGCGGAGCTCCGGCGACGGTGAGATCGAAGCTCACCGCGGCCGGTTCCAGGACGAGGTTTTGATAAGCGTCGAACAAATACGCGCTGCCACTGATGACACCGGGGCGCGCGGCGGGAACCCGTGAAGGTCGAGCGAGAAATGCGATGCTATCTACCTTGCCGGGCGTTACGAAGAACGAAACCGCGTGATCAGCTCCGCCCCCTTTAACGATCAGCACGTACCGTCCTGCGCCGCTAACGTCTTCTGCCGATAACTGAATTGGCTGGCCGAGTTGCACCTTGCGCTTGGCAACGTGGCTGGGGGCGAAGAGGTACGCAGTGGCTTCTCCGCTGCCGCTGATAGGAATGGACGCGGGTGTTCCGGCAACGACTCGGGAGGGAACCTGAACATCCTGCGCGCGCGCGACCGACGCGGCAAACAAGCAGACTGCTGCCAGCATTGCGAATGCCAGGAGTCTTCTCATAACGACGCCCTATCGCTGCTGTACTGGTTCACGGTAACGCGATAGTTCTGTACGTTAGGCATTACGTCTTCTCGCAGATCAACAGCGAACGGCGTAGGAGTCTGCGGCTGCAATGCCTGGTCAACGTAGGCGTCCGAGACCCAGATGACCTTGCCGGAGTTGTCGTAGAACGTGGCAAGCACGTGCGGGATGTTGACGACTTGTCCGCTCTGGTTGACGAGTTCGCCTTTTAGAACACTCTTGCCTCGTTCGTCTTTGTCGAGGCGCTGATGCAGCACTCCGATGACCGGGTCAGCCGAAGCGCCTATAAGCAGCGCGTTGGGCTGCATGCGGACACTCTTCACTTTCCCAAGTTTCACGCCGATGAAGTCTATGCGAAACGGTGAGACTTCTTTCGGCAGCAGCGTGTGCGAAATCTTGTCGAAACTGGACTCCTGGCCGAGAATGTTGCCGTCCTTTGCGATGAGCGTGGCCCCGACGCTGACGAATCCGGGAACCGTGTCTTCATTCACGATTTCGCCAAGGATAATGGTGTTGCCGTCGCGCTCGATGGCGTTCATTGAGACGATGCGAACACGGGGAGCCTCGACGTTCTGCGACCCCCAGTCGTCATCTGAGCCTCGCGTTATAACGTCCCAACGCAGGTAGTTTACGGGGATGACCTGCGGCGGAACCTTGGGCGTTTTCGCGACCGGCCACATCACACGCCAGCTATTGCCTTCACGTACGACCTTTAAATCGCGGCTGTCGTAAATAGCGCCAACAGCTGTGGACCACTGCAAGGTGGCGCGCACCAGCGCTTCGTCTCCAGTCTCCTTGAGCACTTTGGTATCTGCTTTCTGCAAGGAGGAATACGTGCGCAGGCTGCCGTCGCGTCCATTGAGATCGCGATAGAACGACTGCTGATCGGTGTTGCTGGCCTGGGCGACGTAGGCGTAAGCGCCGCTCCAGTCGCCGCTCCTGGCGTGAAGCAGGAGTTGTTGAACGGCGCGTTCTGGCGTGGTCGCTGGAGCGAGATTGCTGGGTCGAATGGTGGCGGCGGCGATCAGCACGACGGCGATGACGACGAGTACGATTGGAAGGATTCTTTTCATTTACTTTGCCTCCCGCAGAACGACCGGCTCTTCGGCGGCAGACGGGAACGGAACCGCCTCTCCGGCGCGGCGGCGATCAGGAAGAAGCAGCACGGCAAAGATCGAGAAGATGCTGCTGGCCATGGGGAGAATGCCCCAGAGAAGCCCGTGCCACGCGGGCGGCATGAGCGCTCCGAATTCAATCTTGCGGGCGGGCGGCACGTCGTCCTTGGTCCAGAGCGTGACGTTTCCGTTGTCGTAACTTTCAGCCTGTCGCCATCCGGCGAAGGCGAGCAGCGGTTCGTAGAAACGATCGCGCACAAAAACGTAACGCAGACCGTACTGGTCGGCGTGCTTGAGCACGGAGCGAAGGGCTTCCATGCCGGATGCGCCAAAGTACTTGGAGTTGTAAAGCTGTCCTGCGCCGTACGCTGTCAACTCGGGCAGCAAACGGGCGGAGTTGTAGTCGCCATCAACGCTTCCGGCGTCGGCGTAAGTGGACACTCTCGCGAACTTGTTGCTGAACCCAAGAGTGATATAGCGAAACTTGGAGTGATCAGCGTTGTTGAGGAATGCGATGACTTGATCAACGCTGAATTGTCCCTGGTTGATAGGGTTGAACACAGTCCATGAAAGGGCCATTGCGAATGTCGCTACGGCAGCGATGCTCAGTCCCACCATGGCTTTTCGCGCGAAGCGATCGATAAGTTGCGCGGCGATGATGCCGACGAAGGGCATTGCCATCAGCGTCGCCCAGAACGTGAAGCGCTCGAACGTAAGTACGTCGAAGGCGCGCCCGAGCAGCGCCCGTGCAACCGGCGTGGTTCCGCCGAGTCCAAGAAGCAAGGTGATGTACCAGCCGAAGAGCAACGGACGCAGGCGACGCTCCGCCGATCCGCGGATCAGGATGAATGGAATCGCCAGGATCAACGCCCCCATCGGGATGACCCAGAAATTCAATCCGCTGCGCAGGCTGAGCAGATAGTTATCGCGGCTGCCATGCGGAATGGGCATCTGCGTGATGGGATTCTGCTTGAGCGCGATCCAGTAAGGCAATAACACAACCAGAACCGCGGCGAGGGTCAGCACAGCGAAGATGGCCGCGCGCGAAAGGACTCCAACGCGGGATGCTTGTTGTTCACCGTGCGCTTTGCGATCGATGAAGGCGAGCCACAACACAGGAATAGCGAACAACACAGTGCCGAACAACATGGTGACGTGGTGCGCCGCGGCGGCGGCCATTGCGATCGCCACCCCTTTCAACAGCGCGGTTGCGCGTCCGGTACGACACCACGAATAAAAGAATGGCAACGAATTCAACGTCAGCGCCGCGGCCGCTGTTGTTGGCAACTGTCCGGACTGGTAAACCAGAATTGCCAGCGAACCGAGAAAGACGCTGCCCAGCGCTGCAAACCCAGCCTGTCTTTCACTCACCCAGAGCCGCGCGTAGCGATACATGCCAACCGGCAGCAACAAGATCACGAGTAGCTGCACGAGCATATAGGCCAAGTTGAGGCCGATCAGGTGCGAGAACAAGGCGATCCACTGATGCGTAAGCGGCGGATATGTCGTCTGGGCAAATCCGCCGTACCACTTCTCATTCCAAGGGCTGAACCAGTGCTGGGCGTAGTGCGAAGCGAAAAAGATGTGCGTGTTCGCATCGTAAGAATTGGCCGGCAACTGCATCAGCAGGAGCGGGCCATGAATTGCGACTGCCAGCAACAAAATCGCCGTAAGCGGAATAGCACGGGTGGAAGCAGATAAAGGGGACTTCGCAATCAAAGGTAATCCTCCGCAGCTTCACGTCAGGAGCAGTTTTGATTCCTGTCGAGGCGCTTAGGTTTCCTTTGTGGCACAAGCGTTCTACCAGTTTGCGGTACACCGGGTGCAGGGCGAGGGTCACTGTTAGCACTTGCGTGCCGAATTCGTGCAGAGTTGATTTCGCTCAGAGTTCCGACACAGCCGTTTGCGCTGGATTCGCATCCGAGCAGTTGGAAAACAGCTTGCGAGTGCTGTCCCGCCGTACCGCCAGTACCTGAGTGGTCCTGTGAAAAGACTTGTATCGTACGTAACTTTTAGTTCCTTGCTGCTGCTTGGGCTTGCGCCACAGGTTACGGGGCAAACCTTTGAAATCGGCGGCGCGCAATCGAAGGAACCCGCAAAGGCAGCTTCGCCGAACGCGAAGAAGAGCACAGCGGGTGCGAGAACACCTGCGCCGGTGGAGACTGGAATAGGGTGGGGAAGCAGTATTGAAGTCGGCCGCATGGCGCGCGCTGCCGAAGATGCGTTGCGCCGCGGTAATCCCAGTCAGGCTGCGACGTTTGCCGAACGTGCGGTAAAGCAGGCTCCGAACAACGCGAAGCTCTGGTTCCTGCTGGGATATACGTCGCGACTGGCGGGCCGCTATGGGCAGTCCGTTGATGCCTACCGGCAAGGACTCGCGAAAGAGGGGAGTTCACCGGAGGGCCTCTCGGGGCTGGCGCAGACATACGGCAGGATGGGGCGCACGGAGGAAGCAAAGCGCCTGCTGATGCAGGTCATCAAAGCGAATCCGAAGCGCCAGAACGATCTGCTGATCGCGGGTGAGTTGTTCATGAAATCGGGTGATGTGCAGGGCGGGATCAACCTGCTGTCGCGGGCAGAGGCGCTGAAGCCCTCTTCGCACGTGGAGTTGATGTTGGCCGTGGGCTACTTGAAACTGAAGCAGCCTGCCAAGGCGAAGCAGTTCCTGGAATCGGCGAAGCGGCGCGATGCCAAGAATCCTGCTGTTTTCCGTGCTGTGGCGAACTACTACCGCGAGGAACACGATTACAAGTCCGCCATTACCACATTGAAGAGCGCGCCCCGACAGACGCCTGAGCTGCTGGCAGACCTCGGTTACAGCTACGAACTGAATCGCGATAAGCAGGAAGCGGCTAACACCTACAGCAAAGCAGCGAATTCGGCGCCAACACAGATAGGGCTGCAGCTCAGTGCGGCGCAGGCACAGATGCGGGTAGGCTCGCTGGACAAGGCACGCGCCTTCGTCAGCAAGGCGGCAGCCCTGGACTCGACCCATTACCGTCTTCATGCCCTCCAGGCGGCGCTTGCAAAAATCGAAAACCGTCCGCTGGATGCCATTCGCGAATACAACCAGGCACTCAGCCGATTGCCTCAAGGCGGAGCACCGGAAGGTCAGATGTACCCGATCTCGCTGCGACTGAATTTGAGCGAGTTGTATCGCGAGCAGGGGGACGACGCAAACGCCCAACGGCAGATTGCGCTGGCGGAGCAGGACATCAATAAGCTGAACGTGGAAGGCACAGCGCGGGCGGAGTTCCTGCGAGTGCGTGCCTCGGTCCGGTCGAATGCCGGCGACATTAAGGGCGCAGAAGCGGATTTGCAAGAGGCGCGGAAGCTCGATCCGGCGAACACCAACATCATCCTGCAATACGCCAACCTGCTGTGGCGCGCCAAGCGCAGGGACGAAGCGCGAAAGCTGTACACATCCATCCTCGACAACGACCGGAACAACCGCTTTGCATTGGAAGCGTTGGGGTATCTCTCACGCGATGAGGGCGACAACAAGGGCGCGGAGTACTACTTCAACAAACTGGCCGCCGCGTATCCAACGGACTATGTGGCCTACCTGGCGCTGGGCGACCTGTACACGTCAACACGTGATTTTGCGCGTGCCGACGGCAGCTACCAGAAGGCGCACAAACTGGCTCCGGCGAATTCGGTCATCGTAGCGAATGCCGCAAATGCGGCCATAGAAGCGCGGCAGATTCCGCTGGCGGCGGAATGGGTATCGCGCGCAAACGGCAAGATGAAGGACGATCCGCGCGTGATGCGCGAGCAGGAGCGCGTGTTCTTCCACCAGGGGAAATTCCTGGAATCGGCACAGATCGGCGAACGGGTGCTGGAGAAGTTGCCGAAGGATCGTAACGCTTCGGTGTACCTGGCCTACGCGCTCTACAACCTGGGCCGCTACGACGATGTGCTGGCGCTTTCGCAGCGATACGAGAACGTGCTGCCGCGTGAAGCAAATTTCCCTTTGTTGACGGGCCACGTTCACAAGCAATCGCAGTTGCTGTACCAGGCAGTGGACGATTACACGCGTGCTATCGAGCACGACCCACGCATGACCGACGCTTACATCAACCGCGGGTATTCGCTGAACGATATGCAGAATGCCGAGCAGGCGGTCTCCGATTTCCAAAGCGCGCTCAAGCTGAGCCCGAACAACGGTGTCGCACACCTTGGGTTGGCGTTCTCGAATCTGCAACTGCGACGGGGTCGTACGGCGCTCGATGAAGTGGACACGGCAGAAAGATTATTAGGCGAGAGCGGCGCGACGCACCTGGCGCGAGCAACGGCATTCCGGCAACAGCGATTGCTGGAACGCGCCGAGAAAGAATATCAGACCGCGCTGAAGTTCGCTCCCGATGACGCGAAACTCTACCTGGCACTGGCTGATACGCAGTATCACCTGCGCCGCTACGGACAGTCGTTAACGACACTGATAGATGCTCTGCGTTACATGCCGGACGATCCGATGATCTACGCGCAGATGGCACATGCACACGCGCAGTTGAAGCACCGTCAGGAAACCTTGCAGTACGTGGCCACGGCAGAGCGCGCGGCACCGGAGCAGGCGGCAATTTACCTGAACACCGGTGATGCGTTGCTGGTTCTGGGTGATCGCGAAGGAGCGATGGAGCGCTTTGCGCGTGCGCTGCAAGCACCGGACAGCAACCGCGTAGACGCGCGCCTTGCGATCGCAAAGGTTTTCGTGCGCGACCGTGAGTTCGAAGATGCGCGCCAGCAAGTGAGCCTGGGATTTGCGGAATCTCGCATCGGCGAGGCGGCGCCGGTAACGGCAGATAACCTTGTCGAAGCGGCGAATCTGTTCCTCGCCATGAACGACTTCGATCTGGCAGCAAAGTACTTTGAGACTGCGAGGAACGCTGGGGCGGCCGACCAGGTGGTAGCAATTGGGATGGCAAACGCCTACCTTGCGCAGGGCGATCCGCTGAACGCGCAAGCTCAGTTGGCGAGCCTCGGCAATCCGGATGACTACGCCGAAAATTATGACTACACGCTGGCGATGGCGACCGTTCACCGGCAGCGTCGCGACAGCCTGCGTGCCTTGTCCATGTTCGCGCGCGCCAACATGCTCTCCGGACAGGATGAGATTGCGGAGAGGCAGCTACAGGAAGTGGCAGGCGAAGAAGGCCTCCGGTTGACGCGCAAGGTAAGCGTCGGCACGGACTTCACGATGAATGGCATCTTCGAGGATGCGACGATCTATAACCTCGACCGGCAACTCTTTCATGCTGACGCAAATACGCTGCCCACGCCGAGGTCATCGCTTGAGTCGCGCTGGACCAACACCTTCAAAGTCCACCAGGACGGCGTGCCTACCATTAGCGGATTCGTGCAGGTGCGGAACGCGCGAGGCGAGGTTTCAATTCCGAGCGAAGCCCTGATCCTGAACCGCGACCTGTATGACTACTCGGCAAACGGCGCGCTGAACCCGGTGCTGCGGTTCGGGCGCAACGTGGTGGCGTTCAACACCGGGTTGCAATACACATGGCGGCGCGACAAGCGATCTGCCTTCGAATTGAATCAGAACCTCTTCAGGCAATTCGCTTACATGTCGACAAACTCGTTCTGGAATTGGATTTCGGTCCGGGGCAGCGCGTTCCACGAATCCGGTCCATTCACCGAGCGCAATCTCAGTTCTCGTGAACTGGGAGCGAAATTGGAATTCATCGTCGGGCGTCCGTGGGGACGCACGAGTCTGATCACCTCGTACGCAGTTCGCGACCTGCAATTCAATCCGCTGATCCGCGAGTTTTTCTCTACGACGACGTCCGTGGGAGTGCAGCGGCAGTTCGGGACGAAATCGAAAGCCGCTTTGATAGGCGAATACATCCGTTCGTGGAGAGCGCAAGCCGGCCAGTCGTGGATTGCGCAGGCAATGCGACCTGCTGCCGAGTTTGAATACCGTGCGAATAATCGGTGGACAGTCAGTGGAACATTTGCTTTCTCTCGCGGACAAGGTTTCCACGACTATGACAACGTGCAGAGCAGTTTGCTCATCTCTTATGTACGACCTTTTCGTCGTAACTACAACGATGGAACAGGCGAGCTTCCCGTCGAGTATCCGCTGCGGATCTCATTCGGGATTCAAAACGCCAATTTTATGAATTTTACTGGCCGCGATCAGGCGATTATTCGTCCAGTAGTGCGCCTGTCGCTGTTTTAAGGCCAGAGGGGCCCAATGAAAATTTGTCTGGTCACAGCGTTTCCGCCAAGCAGACGGGGGCTGAACGAGTACGGGTATCACATAGCGCGAGAGCTTCAGCGCGATCCGCTGCTCAGCCTGACAGTACTGGCTGACGAGCTACCGGCAGCTCAGCTCGAGCCATCGCACGAGAACGCGCGGACTTGGAGCGCTGCCGATGTTGAGGAGTTTGAGGTTCGGCGCTGCTGGTCCTTTGACAGCCTTACGAATCCATTGCGACTCCTGAGTGCGATACGCGACTGTCGGCCAGACGTCGTCTGGTTCAACCTGCTGTTTTCAACCTTCGGCAACAACCCGTTCGCCGCATTTTCCGGGCTGACGATCCCGGTGCTGACGAGACTTTCCGGTTACTACACGCACGTTACGCTGCATCACCTGATGGACAATATCGATTTGAGTGATGCAGGCGTCAGCTTTCCCCACGTGTACCGTATGGCGGGGTCGGTTGCAACCCGCATGTTGTTGATGTCGAACTCGATTTCAGTGCTGCTGCCAGCCTATCGGCGGACGCTGATGGAAAGATACCGGGGCGACAATGTTTATTTTCGCGCGCACGGCATCCTGTCGGCACGTCCTGAGGCGCCGGACTACTCCCGCCGGGGCAATCCAGAACACCGGATTCTGGCATTCGGGAAATGGGGCACATATAAGCGCCTTGAAAAACTGCTCGATGCCTTCGCCATAGTTAGAGAGCAGATACCGAACGCAACACTGGTGATCGCAGGATCGAACCATCCTATAACTCCTGGCTACGTCGAATCCGTAGCGGCGCGCTTTAGGAACAATTCGGAAATCAAGTTCACCGGCTATGTTGACGAAGATCAGATTCCGGAACTGTTCCGTTCGGCTTCCGTGCTGGTAATGCCTTACTCGTCGGCAACCGGGTCAAGCGGAGTTGCACACCTGGCTTGCGAATACGGAGTCCCAATCCTTTCCGCCGACATCAAAGACTTCCGTG
Source organism: Clostridia bacterium (assembly GCA_035561135.1). Lineage (NCBI taxonomy): Bacteria > Bacillati > Bacillota > Clostridia > Clostridia bacterium. The sequence continues at coordinate 29,714 of DATMYA010000052.1, read as the reverse complement.
AGATGGCCGATGACGAAGGCCTGGCGATCCTGTTTTACGAAACAGGAGATCCTCAGGCTCTCGCGGACCGGATGATCTACCTGCTGCGCACCCCTGAGTTGCAGCGGGAGATGGCCGAACAGAATTTCTCTGCCGCTCTGCGAATGACCATGCCGCAGATCATACGGCAGTACCTGCGCTCTTTCGACCTGCACAAACGTGCGCGGGCCCTGGAACCGATATCGCGCTTCCGGCGCATTCCGTCCTGGGTTCCTGCGCGTTCCGCAATCTTCCGCGCCGCTGCTCCGAGGTGGGCTCCATGGATGTAAAGGCAATCATTTTGATCGGCGGACGGACCGAGCGTGCGGCTGAGTTGGAAGCCGAGCGGATTGCGGAAGTGCCGATCGCGCTGATCGATGTGCTCGGCGAACCTGTGTTGCAACGCGTGCTGTGGCACCTGGAGCGTGTCGGGATTACGGGTGCATCCGTGGTAACCGAGGTTCCGCACTCTGCCGCGCCGCTGGCGCGTGGTGCATTGCGGCCAGACTTGAAGTTCGTTCATGCAGTTGGCCCGCAGTTCTGGCGAGCGGCTGAAAACGCTTTTGCCGAGGCAGCACAGGCTGGAGCTGAAACCGTCGTTGTTGTGCGAATTGGCCCATACGCGGAGATTGATTACGAAGAGTTAATTCAGGTGCACGTCGACAGCGGCTGCCGAGTTTCGTCTGCCTGCGACATGGAAGGTGAACCGCTGGATTGCTTTGTCATCAGCGCTCTGCGGCGGAATGACGCTGCATTCCTCTTCCGCCACGAGCTGCGACAGTTTCGAGTGCCAGGTGACGAGTACAGGGTCCAAGGCTATGTGAATCGCCTGCGGACGGCGGCAGACCTGCGCAGGCTTGCGCTGGATGCCTTCGCCGGAACAGCGTCTATTCGGCCTCAAGGCACCGAGATCAAGCCAGGAGTCTGGGCCGGCGAGGGTGCCAGGGTACATCGGCGCGCTCGCGTTCTGGCCCCGGCGTTCATTGGTGCGCGTTCACGCGTAGGAGCCATGTCGGTAATAACGCGGGGCAGCGTTCTGGAGCACCACGCCGAGGTGGACTGCGGCACCGTCATTGAAAACGCTACCGTACTCCCATTCACTTCAGTGGGAGCAGCTCTCGACGTCAGCCATTCGGTCGTTGGATTTCGCCAGATCGCGAACCTTCGCCGCAAAGTCGACGTTCAGATTGGCGATCCGAAACTGGTTGGTGTCACGTCTGGCAGTGCTCCGTTACGAACTGTAACCAGTGCGGTCAGATTGGCTTTCTACTTGCCCATAACCTTCATCGCCGGATTATTTAAAACTCCGGCACGCACGATTCCGGAAAATTTGCCGGAAGCGGTTAGCACCCCGTCAACTGCTCTGCGTACGGCGTCTCTGCCCGAAGCGGAAGCTTCCGATTCCAATGGATTTTCCCCGAACTTTGCGGCTGTGAGGCGGTATGGAAACGAGTAGGCCCGTGGTAGTGAAGCGCATGCCTGAGCGGCTCAATATGAAAAATGCACGCGCAGTTCTGGAGGAAGTGAAACCGTTTCTGGAATCGGATAGGCCGCAAATCGTGTTCGATCTATCCCAGGTCAAGCACATTGATGCCGCTGGCGTTGACCTTCTGCTGCACTGCATGGCGGAGACCGCAAAGCGCGACGGAGATTTAAAGCTCTCCTCTCTCTCGCCACAGGCGGCGGTAGTGCTGGAGTTGACGCGCACCGATCGCCTGTTCGAGATCTATGAAGCGGCGGCGGACGCCGTGCGCAGTTTCAGCAGTTTCCTTCCAAACGCTGTTCGCCAGTTCTATCCAAGCCATCACTTCGATTCGGCGCTTTCGTTCCCAAACACGAGTGCGCGTAAGGACAAGAAGCAGCGGAAAGAAACGAAGGGAGACTCTGAGGCGGCTGCATGAGTATCAATGAGACAGTGCTGTCCGGGTACAAGCCACGAGGATGGCGTGGCGCTGTGGCAGTGCTGCGGGCGCAGCCCGGCCACCGAAAGCTGCTGAGCGGAAGCGTAGTGATGCTGACAGGCTCGACCTTCGTGAGCCTGCTGAACTTCGGCTACAACGTCGCGGTGGCGCGCATGCTGGGTCCGGCGTCGTTCAGCCACGCGGCTGTCGCGGTCACGCTCCTCATGCTTGTCTCTTCCATCACGCTCTCATTCCAGATGGTGTGCGCGAAGTTTGTGGCAAGGAACGGCGAGCCGGGGGCGAAGGCTTTCGTGTATAGAACTCTGCGGCGGCGTGCATGGATTGTTGGGTTGGTACTTGGCTCGGCAATAGCGTTGAGCGGTGGATTATTGTCGGGATACCTGCGACTGCCGTCTCGACACATCATCACCCTCCTGGCATTCGGCATGGCGTTTTACATCCCGCTCGGGGTGAAGCGCGGCGCTATGCAGGGTACGTGTCAGTTTACGAAGCTGGCCGGAAACTTCGCCCTGGAGGCTGTCACAAAGTTCAGTTTGGCCGTGTTGCTGGTGCTGCTTGGATACGGAGTGCTGGGTGCAGTGGCCGCCATAGCCCTCTCCGTGGCCCTGGCGTACTTCGTTCCGAGCGTTGGACCGGCGCTGGAAGGACCGGCAAAGGCCGGCATCCCGGCTTCATTCCGTGAAGGCATGCAGGCGATCACGTTCTTCGTTGGTCAGGTAATTATCAACAACATCGATATTGTGATGGTGAAGCACTTCTTCCCGCCGCAGGAAGCCGGTGTATATGCCGCCATCGCGCTGGTCGGACGCGTGCTGTACTTCGCTTCGTGGTCTATCGTTAGCGCCATGTTCCCGATCTCAGCCGGAGCAAAAACCGAGAGCAGTCATACGGTCCTCATTATTCCACTGCTATTTATCACCGTTATTTCCCTGGGCTTCATCCTCGTGCTCGGGTTCTTCCCGGAGTTCATACTGCGCGTTTTGTTTGGCGCGCGATTCGAACCGGTTGGGCAGGGGATGAACTCACTGCTGAGCCTGTATGCGGCTTCAACCGCCGGGTACGCTCTCAGCGTTGTGCTGATTGCCTACGAGATGTCCCGGAGGATCGCCAACTCTGCGTGGCTGCAGTTGGTGTTTAGCGGCCTGGTGATGGCCGGTATCACATTTTTCCACGGCTCACTTCGAGAGGTCGTAGTGGTTCAGCAGGTGCTAATGGTCGTACTGCTGATTGCAGTCTCAATTCCCTTCTTCCGTAAGCGGCAGATCGGCTTGGAGGCGGCAGCATGAAAATAATCCGCCGGGTAACCGAGCCGGAGGTTATCTCCGAGTTCCTGAGGAACGAGTTCTACCAAGGCGAGTTCCATAACGACCGCGAGAAATACGAACACCTCGTCCTGGACGCAGACATTACCAACGCTGCCGAAAATGCACTACGGCGGGCGCTGCTGTTCCGCAGGCGCGGGCACATGTGGCGCGAACTGCCGGCGGACACGCAGTGGTGGCATGTAGAAATCGAACCGGAAGACCTGTCGAAGATCCGGGTCTTCCCGCGAGCGCAGTGGCGCAAGGTGGCGGACGGGAGTTTTCTGTTGCCGGACGTTGTTCAGCGGATCCGCTCGCAGCGCTTCAGCGGCAAGACGCGCGAGTTCATCTCGAAGGTGCAGGCGCTCAGTTACCAATTGCGCGTCGATTCGGACAACAGTTGCATCCTGCTGATAGGCATCGACGAAATACGTCCAATGACGATCCTGGAAGGCAATCACCGCATGGCAGCGGCCTTACTGGCGTCGCACAACTTGTTGCAGAACCGCTTCCGGATCATGTGTGGCTTGTCACCGCATATGCGCGAGTCCTGCTGGTACGAGACGAATTTCACGACACTGTTGCGGTACGCCCGGAACCGCATACGCAATTTCTGGTACGACAGGGAAGCGGACGTGCGCCTCATCTCGATGCCGGATGCGAAAACGATAGCCGCTCAATCGTCTTCCTACGACGGAGTATCCGCGCAGAAAATTGCGCGCGGCTCGAAGTAGCAGGCGCAGTCCCAAGTGTTTTGGCCGGAGTGTTCCCGATGAAGTTTCCGAAAATGTTTCTCACTCGCTGGATGATTGCGGTAGTCGCTTTCGCAATGTGCGGTGCGCCAGAAGCGGCACAGGCGCTGGCACAAGATGCGCAGCAGCCACAGACCGTTCCGGCGCAGCAGGTTCCACAGCAGCAACCGAACCGCGGGACGACCATTGATCCTTCGCAGGGTCCGCTTACGCCCGTGCCTGCCCAGACGCCCCCCGATGCTCCGAGCTCCACGGTTCAGCAGCAGCCCACTCCGACGACAACTCCGGTACAGCAACCCACCACGCAGCAGCAACAGCAACGGCGTGAGCCGCTGGGCGCGGCCGCAGCAGAGGGAGTGCGGACCAGCGGTGGCAGTGCGTCGCGTCCGGCAGGCAGCGCGATTGCCCCCGCTAAACAGCGCCAGGTGCGCGCGCTCCTGATCAAGTTGGGCGCAATCGCCGCGGCGGGCGCAGCGATCGGCACCGTGTATGCGTTGAGCAAAGGCACCTCAAGCACGCCTCCGAACAGCGGACGCTAGGGAGCGGAACTATGGCCACGAAAGCACAGCCGCTCCGCCGCCCAATGCTGGTCAGCTTTTCCGGACTCGACGGGTCTGGGAAGAGCACCCAGATCGAAAACCTGCGAGAGGTACTTGGCAATCTGGGGCTCTCGAACAAGCTACTCGCGTTCTGGGACGATGTAGTGGTGGGCAAGCGCTATCGCGAAGGCTTTGTCCACAGAGTTTACAAAAGCGAGAAAGGCATTGGCGCGCCGGATAAGCCGGTAGATCGCCGCGATAAGAATGTGCGCGCCTGGTATCTGAGCATCGCGCGGCACGGCCTATATCTGGTCGACGCCATCCATCTGCGCATGGTCGTAGTCAGGGCGCGACGCGCGCGCGTGGACGTAGTCGTGATGGACCGCTACATTTACGACGAATTGGCGAACCTGCCGATCGAGAGCACGCTGACGCGGGCGTTCATTCGCGCCGTCGACCGCTTCGTTCCAAAGCCGGATGTCGCCTATCTGCTGGATGCTGATCCCGTAGCGGCTCGTGCCCGTAAGCCAGAGTATCCGGTGGACTTCATGCATCAGTGCCGGCACGCATATTTCACGCTGGCCTCAATGCTGGGGCACATGACGACGATACCGCCTCTGCCTCTGAGCGAAGCAAAACGCGAGGTCGAGCAGGCTTTCTATCGGGCGCTAAACCAGGCCTCGACCGGAAAAACAGCGGAGTTGGATACTGCTTCGGCCGCGTAATCGTTCGTGTCAAAACTCCAAGAGCCTTTCCAGCGCCGCACCAGTTTAGCTGTTTAGCCGATAAGTGCGCAGAACCGCGGCGCCGCGGTTCGACAGTATTCAATGCGTTCTGGCACGAGTTCAGGGGCGGCCATCATGGCCGCCCCTTTTATTTAATGGTTAGGTTATCTGAAGTGTTAGCGAGGGCTGGAGCTCTGGTCGCCCTCAGTTTTTGGATTTGTCGGTGGAGTCGTCGGGATGCTCGTGCCGGTACCCGCCGGATCATTCGTCACGCCAGGAGTGGTTGAGTGGGGATTCGTCCTGTCCGGAGCTCCAGTGCTTGGGTCAACGCCGCTCGCGCCGGTGTCGCTACCCTGCGAACGCGGAGTAGCACCGCCCTGCCCTGTCACGGTCAGCTTGTCGTCGACCTTGCGGTTTCCGGCATACGACTGCGCGATGCGCTTTGCGGTCTGACGCTCCTTGCCGGTGGGAACCGTGCCTGTCAGCTCAATCGTGGTATCGCTCACGTTGACCAACACGTGGCTGTTCGCCAGTGTCAGTTCGCTCTGGTAAGCGCTCTCGAGCTGACTGCGCAGAGCCGTCGAATCGCCACCTGCTCCGGCGGTTGAGCCCGCAGCAGTCGTGTCCCCGGTTGAGGTACTCCCGGTCTGGCTGCCGGTCGTTCCAGCGCCGCTGACCGAGCCCGTCCCGCTGGATGTAGTTCCGCTTGCGCCCGAGCCGCTAGTCGAGCCGCTCATGCCTGCGGTGCCCTGCGATCCACTCTGCGGAGCTGTGCCGGTTCCGGTCTGGGCAGCAGCTCCTGCTTCGCGAGATGCTTCGCCGGAAGCTGAGCCCGTCGTGCTTCCAATGCCCGTGCTTCCACTCCTGCCGGTCTGGTCTGCGCTCGTTGTGCCCGAGTTGCCGGCAATACTGCCAGCGGTGTTGGTGCTGGTTTCGCTCTGTGCTGTCGTGCCTGTTGCGGAAGCTGCGCCCGTGGTGCCACCCATCCCGCCGTAGCTGGACATTGTGCCGCTGGTGTCAATTGTCAGCCGGTCGCGAACGGAGGTTACGCCCGAGACGGCTTTTGCCATCTCCTTCGCGCGCTTGCGATCATCCTTACTGGCGACCGTGCCCGTAAGGTTTACGCGGCCATCTTCCACGCTAATCTGCACGTTGCGAAATGCAGGATCGCTCGCGAACTGCTGGTGCAGCGAACTCTGGAGCTGCTGATCATCAACCTTCGCGTGCTTTTCCTTCTGGGCATCGCGATCCAGGCTGCGATCATGATCGCGATCCATGTCCTTGTCATGGTCGCCGGTTGTTGTTGTCTGGTCCTGTGTCGTTCCCATGCTGCCCGATTGTGTTGTCGAGCCCTGCTGGGACATCGTGGGGCTGGAACTTGTGTCTGGACGGGCGCTGCTCTGGTCTTGCGACAGCGCGAACGCAGTGGCCAACGCAAACACAAATATCAGCACAAGAGCTGACTTCCTCATAGCTGTCTCCCTGAACGTCTGTTGTGGGCCAGAATGCTCTGAAGACGAAGGACGCAGAGCTGGGGGCGAGAGAAGTACGCGAGTGCCCCACACGTTAGGAATGAGCACTTTGCAGGCCATACAATCAGTGAGAGTTTCTGGTTCGAGGCCGTACGGGCCAAGTTTTCAAGAATTTGTGCGCTGCTGAGGAACGAAGCAACCAGCGACTCTGCACAGCCACTCACTCCTGCTTACCATAGGAACTGCAATTCCTACATTGTGGCTTGCCATTCACTGGGCTGCGCGCTTGAACGCAGAGCGCTACGAAACTAAACTGTAATTAATGCATTTTCACGACACCAACGCGCAGCAGGTGACCCCGCGTACTGCCCGATTGCTGCGCATCTCGCTCATCATTACCGTTGCCTACATCCTGCTACTCGTCATTGCGGGCGTTCAAGCGAAAAGCCTAGCTCTGTTGTCGGAGGCTGGTCACAACGTATCGGACTTTCTTGCTCTGCTGCTCTCGTGGGTCGCCGTGTATATACAGGAGCGCCCGCCGAGTTCCACCAAGACGTTCGGATATCACCGCGCTGGAGTTCTTGCAGCGTTCATTAATGCAAGCTCGCTCGTCTTGATTTCGCTCTTGATCTTTTACGAGGCTATTCATCGCCTGTACGCGCCTGTCAGCGTGCAACCGAAACTCATGATGTGGGTCGCCGGGGCCGGCGTAGTCCTGAATGGCGCGATCGCGTGGATGCTGCACAGCAGCCGTCGCGACTTGAACATTCGCAGCGCATTCTTGCATGAGATAGGCGACACGCTTGCGACAGCAGGCGTCATCGTCGGCGGCTGGTTCATCCTGGTGACGGGCCAGACCTGGATTGACCCCATGCTGTCCATCCTGATCAGCGCCCTCATCCTGTGGTCGTCCTACGGCATTATTCGCGAGAGCTTGAATATCCTGCTGGAAGGTACGCCGCATGGAATGGCACTCGCCGAGATCGAGCGCGAGATCAATACCATTCCGGGCGTGAATGACATTCACGACCTGCACGTGTGGAGCATCGGTTCGGACCGCCACTCGCTCTCCTGTCACATTGCCATCGAGGATATTCCGCCCTCGGCGAGCGAGCGCATCATGAGCGACGTTCGGCAGTTACTGGCTGACAAGTTCCACATTCACCACACGACGATTCAGTTTGAGCACGTTATCTGCGATGTCGCGCACGGATGCAATATTCCCCTGAGCGGTCATCACGACCACTGATTTCTCCGGAGGCACCAATTGCGAATGTCCTATGCTCCTTTCGTCATCCTGTCGCTTGCAGTCGCACTGCTCGCGGGCTGCAATACAAAATCAGAACTGAAGTCGAGTGGCGCAGGCGAAGCACGCGCGGTAGCGAAGGCAACACAGAACCCGATTCAGATGGCGCTGACAACGGAACCACAGAAAGCGCAGGCGCAGAAACCGTTCACCATGCGTGTGCACGTGACGAATCAATCCGGAGTTGCCATCAATGATGCGGCGCTGCAAGGCGAGCTGACCATGAAGACAATGGATCATGGAAAGCAGCAACTCGGATTTGCGACTAAAGGAAATGGCGATTACGAAGCTGCGGGTAAGGCCGCCATGTCAGGCCCATGGCAGTTAAAGGTCACGGCGAAGCTCGGAGCAGAAATTGTCGAACAAAACTTCGACGTGAACGTGATCGACTAGAGTCTCGCGATAGGCGCTACGCGCCACAACCGGATTTAGAGCATCGAGTCGCTATGCGCATCTGGGATCTCCCTCCTTGCTGCCTCTGTCGCAACCATCTGCTTGGCGAGCACAGGGAGATTCACTGCGTTTTCACTTTCCTGACCACACCCAAGGGAAGCTCGTACAAGCGCCATCCTGAGACATTGCGTTGGACTGGAAAGCTCGCAGCTTTGAAAAAGCGCCACGATCTGCTCGTCCTGGAGATGCTCAAGCGCGGATTCTGTCACAGGAGCCCGATGCCGGAGGTTCACGATCGCGATACCCAGGATTCATTCCTTATGACGCAAGAGGAACAGGTAGCCTGGATACAGTCCAAGGGATGCCAGTGCGATTTCACTTTGATGATGAAGAAGAAGAGATGAAAGCGTCAGCCCATCAGGCTGACTTGGGCAGCTTGTGCTGTCGAGCGTAGATCTCCGCTACGCGTTCGAGGGTATCGATCTCTTCCGGCGGTTTGTCGGGGCGTAGGCGCACGATGCGCGGAAAACGGAGTGCGAAGCCGCTGTCGTGGCGGTCGGACCGCATGACAGCGTTGAACGCGACTTCGATGACGACTGTCGGTTCCACCTCGCGCAGGAAGCCGTGATCGGCGGTAGTGTGTGTGAGAAACCACCCGGTCATCTGCAGGATCTCTACATCGGTCAGGCCCGTGTAAGCCTTGCCGATGTTGACGAGGCGATCGCCGTAGCGAACGGCGAAGGTGTAGTCGCTGAGCACAGAGGCGCGTTTCCCGTGGCCGAACTCGACGGCGGTAACGACGACGTCGAGCGTGGCGAGTTCTCGCTTGAGCTTCAGCCATGAACGGCCGCGCCTGCCCGGAGTGTAAGGAGAGCGCAAGTCCTTGATCATGAGACCTTCGTTGCCGCGTGCCTGCGCGGCGGTGAACATGCGCTCGATCTCGGCGGGAGAATCGGCGCGAGCCGACGGCGCTCGTAGGATGCGAACCACGTGTTCCGCGGGGCTCTCAACGGCGGGCTCAAACATGAGCACGCCTTGAGGCGCAATGGTGCGGACTGTTGCGGGTGCGCGCGCTGCGGCGAAGAGGCGATCGAGAGTCGCCGCGCGTTCGGAGAGCGGCCGATCGAGGACGAGTTCATCGCCGGCATAGAGTACGTCGAAGACGACAAATGCTACGGGCACGTCACGCAGCATGGAATCCGCGACCCGCTTGCGCCCGAGGCGCTTCTGGAGCGTTGAAAACGGTAGTGCGCGACCGGTTTCCCCGTCGGCGCTCCATGCCAGAATCTCGCCATCTAGAATCGCGTCTTCGGAGAAAGCGGCGAGGCCGGGAACAAGTTCCGGGAAAGAGCCGGTGATGTCATCGAGTGTGCGCGAGAAGAGGCGAACGTGTCCGGCGGATGCGTGCGCCTGCGCGCGGATGCCGTCGTACTTATCTTCCACGCTGGCGTGCTCGAAGTAGCTGAAGGCTTCATCGGCATCCTGGGCTGGACTGGCCAGCATGAAGCCGACGGGGTGGAACATGCGCATACGGGCTTCGTCGAGCCGGCCCGCGGAGGCCAGGCGCAACGCGCCTCCGATGTCCCCAAGCAGCATGTCCGCCCTCTGCACAGCGGAGGAAGTAGCGCTAAACGCGTGCGCGATAGCTTCCTCGACCAGACTTTCCTTGAGTCCGATACGCAACTCGCCGGTCATGATCTTGACGATGTACTTGGCCTCAAGTGCAGTGGCGCGCGCCAGCAGGTCTTGAAGCAGACGCAGCTTGGTAGCTGCGCCGCGAGCGGCAGACACATGGTGCAGCACTGCTTCGACCTCCGTCACGGCCAGCGTGCTGTTTGCTGGTGCTGTCGGTTGCAGAACGTCGTAGGCGGCGGAGCCCAGGTCTCCGTGCTTGCGGAAGGCCATCGTGAGCCGGGCTTCTCCGCCCGGGCCGGCAAGTTCGGCAATGACTCGCCACAACTGGGTGCCGCCGATTTGCAACGTGCGTTCTTCGTAGGCGGGGAAAACGCGTCCGGAGAGGAAGATAGCAGAGGTGGCGGCAGAGTCCAGGTCGCGGGAACGGAAGTACTCGGCGACCATGGCAGTCTTCTCGTTTTTCTTCGTCGTGCCGCCGACGGCTTCGCAGATTGTGGCGAGCTGTTGCATGCAATCGCAGGCCAGCGGAACAGGCCTGGAAATTGGATGCAACTCAGCCAGGGCAAGCCTTTTGCAGATCAGGACTCTCCAGCCTTTGCGCTCTTGCAGGCTTCAGGATCGGCAGATTTGTGTTTGTTCAATGCTATTGTTGCAATGCGAGTTACCTGGGCTATGAAGGAATCTGTTTCGGCCGACTGGGCTAAAACCGTGCTGGCATCCTGGGTCCGGTTTGGCTCCTCAAATACTTCAAGCATCTCGGTAACTGGGCGCACCCGGAGAGCGTGAAGTTCTGAACTGACACCCTCGGTTTTCGAGGCAAGTTCCAGGTATGCCAGAAGGTAGAGGCGCATCTTGTCGATTGTGGACTTGTATTCGCCTATGACGTTTCGATCGAGAGAATCGCGGATATCCGCGCCGCTTGGATCGTCTTTGCAGAGGTTTCCGAGTAGCTGCTGAATGGCCTGCAGGTCTTCGGAGACACGCAAGATCAGGTTGTTGATTTCCATACGGCGCGCCCCATGTAGAGATTTTGATCTAGGGGGAGGGCAGACGAGGCTACCATCAGGGCAGCCGTTTGACAGCAGAATTCCTGATGATACCCTTAACATAACAGGTACCTTATGATTCGAATCGTTAGCGAGATCATCTAATTACCATGCAGAAGTTGCGTTCGTTCCTGCGGTTCCAAACGGCCTTGCAGTTATTGCCTGCTCTCGAAAGCGCCGAGGAGACTCTCGTCGGCGGTCAGGCCGTGCTGGAAGGCGTGATGATGCGTTCGCCGCACGCCTGGGGCATCGCTGTCCGTAAGCCTTCAGGTGAGATGGCGACGCACTCCGAACCGCTGGAGAAGGCTTCGGACAAGAGCCCGTGGAAGGGTTGGCCGTTCGTCCGTGGAGTCATGACGCTGGGCTCGGCGATGGTGCTGGGTTTCAAGGCACTGCGTTACTCGGCGAACATTTCGCTGGGCGAGATGGAACCGGATGAGGATGGTAAAAAGCTTGAAATCAGTGGATGGTTAGCAACGGTCAATATCCTGCTGTCAGTCGGTTTTTTTGTCTTCATGTACAAGTTCCTGCCGTGGGCGGCAGCGACAAACATGAAGCGGGTTGATCCGTTGTTCGGTAGTCAATTGGCGATGGCGCTGGTCGATGGCATAGTCCGGATGGCGTTGTTCCTGCTGTTCATTTGGGCCACGTCTCGCTGGGCCGATATCCGGCGCGTGTACGAGTACCACGGCGCTGAACACAAGACGGTGTTCGCGTTCGAGGCCGGCGATCCGCTGCAACCAGCTACGGTGCAGAAGTACACGACTTTTCACCCGCGGTGCGGTACCAGCTTCCTGATGACGGTAATGCTGATCTCCATTGCGTTCTATGCAATGGTGCCGATCAAGACGTTCTGGGGCGGGTTCGGAATACGCATCCTGATGCTGCCGGTTATCGCGGGCATGTCGTATGAGATTATTCGTTATGCGGCGAAGCGGCGGTCATCGCTTTTCGCGCTGATGACGAAACCAGGATTGTGGCTGCAACGCATTACGACGCAGCCGCCGGATGATGGGCAAGTGGAGTGCGCGATCACGGCATTGAACGAGGCCATGGAGTTGGAGAAGCAGCACGGCGGCCAACTGGTCATCGCATGAAGCCGGCAATTGCCCGAGATATAAGAATGATTCCAAGTAACCAATCCGAATCGATGGGCCTGGCTCAGCCGGGACATCTCTAGCAGCAGCCCTCGCCTGCTAGCGCGCATCTGCGTGCACAGTTATCCCAAGTACAATCAATCTTTGCAGCCGAATTGATGTCGCCACGCGGCACCTTGAGAGCTGCGACTGGAACAGCCCCAATGTTTGAACGTTTAGAGCAGATCGAAGCAAAATACGAAGAACTGACGCAGGCGCTCCTCTCGCCGGACATCATGTCGGATTCCGGCAACTACCAGAAAACGGCAAAGGCGCACAGCGAGCTTGCACCTATCGTGGAAAAGTTCCACGAGTTCAAGGACCTGAAGCGTGGAATCGACGAGAGCCGTGCGATGGTTGCGGACGAATCTGACGCCGAGATGAAGGCCTATGCGCAGGATGAACTGCGCGGCCTGGAAGAGCGTCTGGCTGCGGTAGAAGAAGAGTTGAAAGTCCTGCTCATCCCCAAGGACCCGAACGACGAGAAGAACGTCGTACTGGAAATCCGCGCGGGTACCGGCGGCGACGAGGCTTCACTCTTCGCGGCCGAACTGTTCCGCATGTACATGCGTTACGCCGAGACACATCGCTGGAAGGTGGAAGTGCTTTCGAGTTCGGAGTCCGGCATTGGCGGGTTGAAGGAAGTCATCGCGCTGATTGAAGGTCAGCACGTGTACTCGCAGCTGAAGTACGAGAGCGGCGTGCATCGCGTGCAGCGCGTGCCGGCAACGGAGCAGCAGGGACGCGTACATACTTCTGCCGTAACCGTTGCGGTGCTTCCAGAAGCCGAAGACGTGGACATCAAGATTGAAGCAAAAGACCTGCGCATTGACACATTCTGTTCGTCGGGCCCGGGCGGCCAGTCGGTGAACACGACGTACTCGGCTGTGCGCATCACGCACCTGCCGACCGGCACGGTGGTCAGTTGCCAGGACGAGAAGTCGCAGATCAAGAATCGAGAAAAAGGAATGCGCGTGTTGCGCGCGCGCCTGTACGAGATGGAGCAGGCAAAGCAACAGGAAGCGCTGGCGAAAGAGCGCCGATCGCAGGTGGGAAGCGGCGATCGCAGCGAAAAAATCCGCACCTACAACTTCCCCCAGAATCGCGTGACGGATCACCGCATTGGGCTGACGATCCATCAACTCAGCGAAGTAATGGATGGCAGGTTGCAGCCGTTCGTAGACGCACTCGTGACGCATTACCAGTCGGAGAAGCTGAAGCACGAAGCGGTGACGGCCTAAAGGACTCGATCGTCCCGTAATCGGACCATCATAATCGCGTCATTCGAAAACGGTAAGAAGCGCAAGCAGCCACGGTTCGCGAACGGATTTGTTCAATCCGTGTTCATCCGCGATAATCCGTGGCTGATTTCTTTATGACATTACGAGAAGCACTGACGGCGGGGATTGAGCGGCTCACGGCGAATGATGTCGGTTCGCCGCGCATGAATGGCGAAGTGCTCCTGATGTTTACGCTCGGTTGCGATCGTGCGTATCTGTACGCGCACCCCGAGCGGGAGCTAACGGCGGACGAGCAGGCGCGCTATGAAGCAGCGGTCGCGCGGCGCGCATCGGGGTATCCGTCGCAATACATCACAGGGCACCAGGAATTCTGGGGTTTGGATTTCATAGTGAATCCCGCGGTACTGATTCCGCGTCCGGAGACGGAACACGCGGTAGAGACGGTACTGGAACTTGTGCGCGAAGGCGACATTGCGCGCCCGAAGATCGTGGACGTGGGAACCGGTTCAGGAGCGATTGCGCTGGCGCTGGCGAAAGAGTTGCCGCAGGGCGAGGTGAGCGCCGTCGATTTTTCCGCCGACGCGCTCGACGTGGCGAAGCTCAATGCGGCGCGATTGGAGTTGGACGGCCGTGTACGTTTTCTCCGCAGCGATGTGCTAGCGGACGTTGCGCGCGACGGCAGCTTCGACTTCGTGGTATCGAACCCGCCATACGTCGCGCTGAGCGAAGCCGACAAGGTGCAGGACGTAGTAAAGAAATTCGAACCGCAGATGGCCGTCTTCGCGGGCGAGCATGGCATGGACGTCATCTCGCGGTTAATTCCGCAGGCCCACGAGGCACTGCGAACAGGTGGATGGCTGGTGATGGAAATCGGCTACTCGATGAGCGAAGCCGTGATGAGAATGATGTCCGGCTACGAGGACGTACACGCGGTCCCCGATCTGGCGGGCATCCCGAGAGTAGTGGTGGGCCGGAAAGCGTGAGATTCATTACAGAGTAGAAGGGCGAGCCGCGGATTTCACGGATTCACACGGATGAGATTCAAACCGATTAGAAAAGCCGAGTGGGGCACCTCCAATTTGCTTTCCATTAAGCACCGTGATCGCCCGAGTGAGGCCTTAGGCCTGCATACAACTTAAGGAGTGGATGAGAGGTTGAGGGTGGAGCAAACCTTCAGGCCTGCATACAACGTAAGGAGTGGATGCGAAGTCGAGGGTGGAGCAGGCCTTCAGGCCTGCATTCAGCTCAAGCAAAAGGCGGTTTCAGCCGCTGGGGTACTTGCAAACTTCGGCAGTCGCTTTGGCGTCGATGACCCTCAAGCCGACACAAAAGCATCGAAAAGCGAGCCGCGGATTCCGGATGGAACTCAATCCGCTAAATCCGCGGCTTTTTGCTTGCGCTCGCTGTTCAGTGGCGGAAGTGGCGCACGCCGGTCAAGACCATGGCCAAGCCCAAGTTGTTCGCAGTGGCGATGACCTGGGGGTCGGCTTTGGAGCCGCCGGGTTGGATAATCGCTGTTGCGCCCGCGGCGGCGATGACTTCTACGCCGTCGGGGAATGGGAAGAAGGCGTCGCTGGCGGCGACACAGCCCTCCATTGGGAGCACGGCTTTGGATGCGCCGATCCTGGCTGAATCCACGCGGCTCATTTGTCCGGCTCCGACTCCGATGCCGCGCCCTTCTTTCGCGTAAAGAATCGCGTTGGACTTGACGTGTTTGCAGACCTTCCACGCGAAGAGCAAGTCGCGCATCTCTGCCTCGGTAGGTTGGCGCTCGGTGACGACTTTCAGCGTGGCGGGATTGAGCTTGTGCAGGTCGCTGTCCTGTACAAGCAGTCCGCCGCTGACGGTTTTCACGATCCACTTTTGCGGCGCGTTTTGAATCTCCAGCAGGCGAAGGTCTTTGCGTTTCGCAAAGCGTTCGCGCGCGGCCTGGTCGAACAAAGGCGCGATAATGCATTCGATGAAGAGGGACTGGCCGTTGTGACGTAGTCCGGCGATAGCTTCAGCCGTCGCGCCGTCCACTGGGCGGTTGAGCGCGATGACGCCGCCGAAGGCCGACACAGGGTCGCACTCGAAGGCGCGCAGGAAAGCCTCAGCAATGTCTTTGCCGACGGCGCTGCCGCATGGGTTCGTGTGCTTGATGATGGCGCAGAATGGCTCATCGAATTCGCAGGCCAGGTCCCACGCGGCTTGCAGGTCGACAATGTTGTTGTAAGAGAGTTCCTTGCCCTGCAACTGCTTTCCGTTGGCGATGCCGGTGGTGCTGCCGTCGGAGTAAAGCGCGGCTTTCTGATGCGGGTTCTCGCCGTAGCGAAGATCCATGACTTTGGTGGCGCTAATGCGCATGGTTGGCGGAAGTGTTTCTGCGTTGAGGCCCGTGATGTCGAAGGCCTTCCCGTCGCAGGAGACTTTCTCAAGCGCGGAAGCTATGGCGGAGTCGTAGGCGGCGGTGGTGGCGAAGGCTTTTTGCGCGAGACGCCACTTGGTTGCGAGCGAGAGTGTGCCCTCGCGCGTGGCGAGTTCATCGGCAATCGCAGCGTAGTCGGACGGCGAAGTGACTATGGCAACGTCCTGGAAATTCTTTGCCGCAGAGCGAACCATCGAGGGGCCGCCGATGTCGATGTTTTCCACGATTTCTTCGAAGTGCGCGCCCGGCTTGGCGGCGGTTTTCTCGAAGGCGTAGAGGTTGACGACGACCATGTCGATGGGTTCAATGCCGTGCTCGGCGATGGCGGCGCGATGCGCGGCGTTTTCGCGTATGTGAAGGATGCCGCCGTGAACCTTGGGATGGAGCGTTTTAACGCGGCCGTCGAGCATCTCGGGAAAGCCCGTGAGGTCGGAGATGTCTTTGACGACGATGCCGGCTTCCCGCAGGAGTTTGGCGGTTCCGCCAGTCGAGATCAACTCGACCCCCATGCCGGCTAGCCTGCGGGCGAACTCGACGAGTCCGGTTTTGTCTGTGACGCTGAGAATTGCGCGCTGAATTCTTGCCACGATTGCCTCGCGAAGTGATGAAAGTTGCCGCGCCAGCTGTGGCAGCGGGACCTGCATCTCTTGACTCTCCGGCAGACCTTAACCGGAGCAACAATTGAAACCTGCCATCGCAGAGATGGTTGACGATGGCATCTGTATTTTGGGGAAACCCCTCAGGACGTTCTGCTTACCGGCATCCGCCAATATCAGATTTTCGCTCTGGCCTTCAGTTTAACCTGTCCGTCCTTTAACTCCACGCTGTACTCAACGTCGCGGCAACCGTGATCCTTTCGAATTTGTTCGGTCTTGCGGCGGACGAAAGCCTTGAAGTTATCGAAGCTGGCGGCATTCGAGACCTGCTCTCCGGCGCGGCGCTTGGCGTCCACCATGGCCTGGTACAACGTCTGTACGTTTTCGGCATCGGCGTCGACATCCGAGCAGGACGTTTTAAAAGGCCGGAGTTTGCTGACAAAAGTGGAAGTGGGTGGCGCTTCCGCTGGGGGATCAGTTCGGAGACCCTGGATGCCGAGCATGGCGTCCTGCGGGCGGCGATAGCCTTCTTCCTTGATCTTCATCTTCTGACGCCATAAGTCGCTGAAAATAGCATACTTCTGGGCGATCGTGTTATATCGGAAGCGCTGTGCGTAATTGAGCTTCTTGCCGTTGTCGCCGTGTTTCTTGATGAGCGAGTTGACGCGCCACTCGGTATCGTTCGGCGGTCGCTTGGAGCCGCCGCCGAAGTACACGTCATACTCTATCTTGAGCCGGCGGACGGACTCTTCGAGGATGTTCAATTCCTCATCGATGGTCAACGGATACCTCGCGGAGCAGTGTGCGAAGCGGAATATAGCATAGGCCCATGTCACGGTCCGCAGGTACGAAAGGGGGGTGCCGTACGTGATTCCCGTAACGCATGGTGCTGCATTGAAAAAGATCGGAGTCTCTGAAGGTGAACCCGCTCTGGAATGCATCTAAAATCTTCGGATGTTCGCTGGCAAGAAAATCCGGATTGTTATCGCAGACGATCACGCAGTTCTACGCGAGTCGCTCGGCGCGTTGTTGGGCAGTCAAAAAGGAATGCAAGTGGTTGGGGCCGCTTCGAATGGCAACGAGGCGGTTGCGCTCGTTAAACAACATCAACCGGACGTCCTGCTGCTCGACCTGTTCATGCCCGGGAGCGACGGCTTTGAAGTTCTGCGAACGCTCGAGCGGGCCGGCATAAGAGTGGCTTCTGTCGTCCTGACGGGATCAGAAAGCCAGGCTGATTATGTTCAAGTGGTGCGGCTGGGCGCGCGTGGATTGGTCTTGAAGGGAGACGCCCCGGCAAAACTCTTCGCCGCGATACGGACAGTTGCAGAAGGTGAACTGGCATTCTCTGACGAGGTGGCACACGGTGTCTTGAACGCCATGGCGGACGAACCGCAGCAGGAGATGGCGACCACGTTGGCGCGACTCTCAGAGCGCGAGCGGCAAATCGCGTTTCTGGTGGCGCGCGGACTCAAGAACAAAGACATCGGCGCGGAGCTAACGATTAGTGAGAACACGGTGAAGCGGCACCTCCAGAGCATCTTCAGCAAGACTGGGGCACGCGACCGTTTGGAGTTGGCAGTGCTCGCGCTGACGGAACTGACGAATGCGGCTTAGATCTGAGAATTAGAGCAGTGCTTCTTTTAATTACAGACCAACTGCAAAAAGAAAACGGCCGCGCCGGCGACCGTTTTTTCTAATTGCGCTATCTGCCCGAACTGGCGGCCATTTTCTTCACCATGGCCAGAACAAGTTTGCGGTCGCTGTCATTCAAGTTGGAGGAATAGCGGCGAATCTGGCTCAGGAAACGGACTTCATCTTCGCTGAGTTGCGGCACGTTCTTTGGCGCATTTTCGCCGGAATTGTCGGCGAAAAACTGCGCAAGCGCGATGTCCATGGACGATGCGATTTTGGCAAGCGTGTCAAGCGACGGGATGGTATGTCCATTCTCGACTCTCGAGAGGTAGCAACGTAAAAGCCCCGTGCGCTTCTCGATGTCGCCTTGCGACATGCCCTTCTGTAGACGGAAATTTCTGATTGTTTCGCCAATATTCATGGTCAGCAGACTGCCTCGGAAGGCCTATCGGGGGTGAATGCATAGTAACCAGAGTACAAATGCCAAGGCAAGGACAATTTTCGTTATTCGACATGAGTGCCGTAGTTGCGGAAAGATAGTTGCGCGCTGAGAAACGCCTGACTAACATCCGTCGCTAGCGTCGAGTTGTGACCTCATCCGCGCAGTTACGCGCTACGCGCCGATCGGGCTGGCCGATACTCAGCCCATCAGCATCCCGCCGTTGATTTTCAGGACTTCACCGGTAATAAATCCTGCTTCTTCGGAGGCGAGAAAGCGCACGGCGTGCGCGACTTCGGCGTCTGTGCCCGTCCGTCCCACGGGGATCATCTTCAGTATGGATTCCTTCAACTCGGGAGCGAGCTCAGTGGTCATAGAGGTTTCGATGAAGCCGGGCGCCACGGCGTTGACGGTGATATTGCGCGAGGCGACTTCGCGAGCGACGGCCATCGTGAGCCCTATGAGGCCAGCCTTCGAGGCGGCGTAGTTCGCCTGACCGGCCTGTCCCATTTGTCCCATGATGCTGCTGATGTTGATGATGCGGCCCCAGCGATTCTTGAGCATTGAGCCGATGACCTGCTGAATGAGCAGGTGGGGCGCAGTGAGATTGGTGTGCAGAACTGCGTCCCAATCAACGCGTTTCATGCGCATTACGAGCTGGTCGCGAGTGATGCCGGCATTGTTGACCAGGATATCGATTTTGCCGAATTGCGCTATGACGGCCTTGCAGACCGACTTGATCTCGTCTTCGTTGGAGACATCGAGCTTGAACGCCGCGGCGGTACCGCCGGCATCGGCGATCTGCTTGACGGTTTCGTTAAGTTTGTCTTCGCTGCGGGCGGCGAGCGCCACCGATGCGCCGGCTTCAGCGAGGATGGAAGCGCAAGCTTTGCCGATACCCTGCGAGGCTCCAGTAATCAGCGCAACGCGCCCTTGCAATGACTGCATCGGAATCTCCCTAAATGAGTGAACCGGGAATTATAGAGCAGCAGGAAGAGCAGTGGATATGAACAGTTGAGCAGTGGTGAGTGACAAGGGGATGGCGGTTTGGAAAGCGGCCAGTCCTACACTGGTCGCATCACTGATTACCCGATATTGTCGCCGGGGACAACTACTTCTGCTCTTTCTTCGGCGGCGCCAGCGCCGGATACCAACGCCTGCTGTGCCACATCGGATTCCTCTCGATACAGAATGCGAAGAAGGGGCGGCGGCAGGACGGTTGTGATGGCAGTCATGAAAATGACGATGGCGTAGGCACGTTGAGAGATGACGTTCATTTGCAGGCCGATGAGAGCGACGATTAGTGCTACTTCGCCGCGAGGCGTCATGCCGACTCCAACCTTCAGCGCGTTACGCCAGCCCTCGCGCAACATGGGAACTCCGCAGCCGACCAGTTTCGAGATGATGGCCAGTAAGGAAATCACGCCGGCAACGACCAGAACCTCTTTCGAGAAGACACGAAGGTCAAGGCGAGATCCCATGGTGAAGAAGAAGAACGGAGCAAGAAATTCATTGATGGCGTGGATGCGGGGCTGAAGATTCCACTCAGGCGAGTAGTCGGCGAAAATCAATCCGGCGAAGAATGCGCCAATAATGGCTGCCATCCCGATCAGGCTGGCGCCCCAGGAGAGTAGCAGGCAGATGGCAAGTGCAAGGATCAGCGGCGCATCGTGAGTCGACATGCGTTGCAGGCCGGGGCGAAGGCGTCCGATGACTCCTGGTCCTATGAAGATCATGAACAGCGCGAAGCCAACCGCCTCCAGAGTGACTATGCCAAGGTGTAGCCACTGTATGCCGCCGCCGGAAGCCATGCTGACGACCACTGCCAGCAGCACCATGCCTAGTATGTCGTCGAAGACAGCGGCGCCGAGTATGACTCGCGCTGTGTGCAACTTCAGCACGTGCATGTCTCGCAAGACACGTGCCGTGATGCCGACGCTGGTGGCGACCATCGCGGCAGCTACAAATGTGGCTTCGTGCATTGGGTCGCCGTGGAGCTTCAGAAAAGTGAAGCCCAGGGCGAAGGGCACAAGGACGCCGGCGAGCGCGACCCGGAGGGATAACCGCCCGACACGTATGAGGTCCTGCGGGCTGGTTTCCAGGCCTACGGTAAAGAGAAGGAAGATGGCGCCAATCTCGGCAATCGAGAAAACGGTTTCGGAAGGTATTACGAAACTGGTGGCATAGGGACCAAGAACAACTCCCGCCAGGATTTCACCAAGAACGGCGGGCATCGAGAGTCGCTCGAACACCTCACCGAACACCTTCGCCCACACGAAGATGGTGAACAACTGGAGTAGTAAGGTCTCACTTCCGTGCGGCATGCCCAGTTTGCTCCATTTAACCTAAGGCCAAACAAATTCTGGCGCATCGTGATGGGGTTCAACCAGCGAAAAGCGAAGCGGCTGTTGCTTTCAGGAGCTTCTGGTCCACGAGTGCTATCCCCAAAAAAGCCTGTTCGTGCTTACGAAATTTGCGGCGAGACAAAGAATTCGTGGCATCTTAAATCTACCGACGCTCGCAAGTCCCTGAGCCGACGTAGTTACCCATGGCTTATTCCATTCATCGCATTTCGAAAACGGCACGAACGGTAATTGGGGTGCTGTTGAGCGTAATTGCCGCTCTGGTCGCGTCCTTTGCCTTCGCAGACAAGCCGGTACGCGCATTTCTTCCATTCGTCTTCGTCGCAGTGTTGGTGCTGCTGGCGGCGCGCTACGGCGTGGCTGTAAGCGTCATCGGTTCAGCGTTGACGGCCATCATCTTCGCCCATTTCCTGTACTCTCCCCTGGGGAGCTTGCACGTGGACAGTGCGGCAGCTCGATCCAACATTGCATGGATGATCATGCTCGCCGTCTCGGTCTCGTACCTACTTTTTCCGCCTTCTGAGGTCAGCAACAAAAAACATTAGCAACGTGAGCTAACAAATCGCGTGAGCTAACAAATCGCGTGTGTCGCTGCTCTGTCCACCTTCGGCGTCGATCGGCAGCATCCACCTTTCGCAGGATACAGCTACCGTTTTAGTTTCTGTGTGCATCCAACAACGCATTCTAGAACGAGTGGCTGGGTTGTGTTGCAACGTTGCCGTACAAACGTTGTGTTTCAACGCAGTCTTGACCGAAGGAGGTGCTGGTGGCAACAGCACAGATGCCGGTCCACATACGCCGGTGGGCGAAGGCGCCGTTCTATTTCAATACGGCGGCTCACCTGCTTCGCATCGGACGTGAACGCGCTACGAACCTGCAAGAGTTGCTCGAGGGCTTACGCACCTGCCCCGAAGATTCTATCTTTCAGCACACTTTCAGAACGTTGCAGGAACATCACTTCATCCGGGAAGGTTTCTCGAACGACTTCGCACACTGGGCTTTCTTTTCCTGCAACGAGGTCGGCTTGGCAGAGAGGCTTTCGTCTATTGATATTCGAGAGTTTACCTCACTGAAGTCATTGCGTGAGCGCATCGTGAAAACCGTGGACGATTACCTGACGGCAAAGCCGCGCGCGCGAGAGCGGTTGGCGCTTGAGCCGTTCTATTTCTGTGCCTCAGACACGGTAGTGATCCCAACGACCTTGGTGGCGCGCAATTTGAACGAGTTCGTGGATGGCATCCGGCAGATCAGCGTTCACGGCATCCATTATCACTTCATCGAAGCGCGATTGCGGCTAAAGCTGAACTCCAATGATTTCTCGCTGTGGCTTGAACGGGAGTTGGACATGGGAAAACTCGCCGACAGGCTTAACCGTATCGACATCTACACGTCAACCCTGCAAGAGGTGCGTAATCAAATCGTGCGCGTGTTGCAGGCGGCACTGTAAACCGCTGGAGGAGATACGGCGCAATGGATGAGCGCAGAGCGACAGAGATGAATGAGGCCTCGGTGATCAACCCTGAAAACAAAACGGCTGGCGGGAGCGTTGACGACGAGGCGACGACCGCGCACCCCAGTGCGCCTTTTATCGAACGCCGGAAAAAACCGCGCATCAGCGAGACTCCGCCGGCTCCAGCACCGCCACCCAGACTGGATGACTACGTCCCGATTATCGGGCAGGCGAACATCGACGAGTTGCGCTACCTGGCGATACGGTTGCGCGGTAAGACCGTGAAGATGGTGAACTCGACGGCTGTTGGCGGAGGCGTCGCGGAGATCCTGAACCGGCTGATTCCGCTGATGAATGAGCTGGAAATTCATACCAGGTGGGAAGTCATCACGGGTGGCAACGATTTCTACGAGGTAACAAAAGGTTTTCATAACGCACTGCATGGCGGGCAATACCACTTTACGAAAGAGGCTCGCGAAATCTTTGTTGCGTACACCGAGCAGAACCGGCAACGCATGGAGTTTGTGGAAGACCTTTTCGTCATGCACGATCCCCAACCGGCGGGGCTGATCGCTTCGAAGGCCGATACGCGCGGCAAGTGGATATGGCGCTGCCACATCGACCTGTCGCAACCGGACCCGGATGTGTGGGGCTTCCTGCGTCCGATGATCGATCAGTACGACGCATCCATCTTCTCGTCGCCGGCGTTCTCGCGACAGTTGAGTATTCCGCAGTACCTGTTTTATCCCTGCATCGACGCGCTCTCCGAGAAGAACAAGGAACTCGACGAGGCCTACATCGACAAGGTGTGCGATGACTTCGGAGTGGACCGTTCGCGCCCAATCGTGACGCAGATATCGCGCTTCGATCGGCTGAAGGACCCGGTGGGCGTGATCCAGGCGTACAAGCTGGCGAAGCGCTATGTGGACTGCCAGTTGGTGCTGGCAGGCGGCGGCGCGACAGACGATCCAGAGGGCGCTGTGGTGTTGCAGGAGGTGATGGAGGAAGCGGGCGACGACCCGGACATCATCATCCTGAACCTGCCACCCTGGTCGGCGCTGGAGATCAATGCGTTGCAGAGGGCTTCGACGATCGTTATTCAGAAGTCGATTCGCGAAGGCTTCGGACTGACGGTGGCGGAAGCTCTTTGGAAGAAAAAGCCTGTCATTGGAGGTGCGGTGGGCGGCATCCCTGTGCAGGTCGTCCACAAGATGACAGGCGTGCTGGTGCATTCGGTGGAAGGTGCAGCGTACCAGATGCGTTACTTGTTGACTCATCCGGAATTCGCTGCGGAGTTGGGCCGCGCCGGTTACGAGCACGTGAAGGAAAATTTCCTGATGACAACGAACGTGAAGCGCTGGCTGTTGTTGTTCGGGATCGTACTGGGGACTGCTCGTCCGTCAGATCCGGCGGCGAAATAGATAGAACTGCTCAGCTCACACGGGCGGCTAAAGGAATCGAAGCGACGCAACGAATCGGTGTCATCCTGACCGGATATGGTTTTTCGGCAGCCCGTTACAGCAATCTTTGCGGCGGCCAGACAAGAACCTTGAGGCTGCGCGAGAAGTGCGTCAGGTCGGGTTGCTCAGGCAGAGTGATGCCGATGGGCTCGGCCATGGTGTTGGTTTTGAGTTCGACTTCCGCGGTTTGCAATGGCCACGGAAGATGGTGAATCTCCCCTCGGTAGAGGCGCTTGTGGCTGAAGGCGTAGAGGCAGTAGCGCTCCGAGAGAAACTCAGGCAGGCTGCCGGGTGTCGCGGTGCGCACCGGTGTCGCGGGCCGATATACCCCCCGTAATTCCGGCATTCCTTTTACAGCCCTGGGGCCGTGCAAGCGCTTGGAGCGGTAGTGTATTTCATCGGGAGCACTGGCGGCCTTGGCGTTCCGGGTGTAGCCGTTGGCGAGCGCGCCCCATATCTTCATGTCAGCGTGCCAGTAGGGCAGCCGGTAGAAGATACGCGCGCCCCACACGGCAGAGAGATTACCGGCATCCAGCGAAAAGAAAAAGATGCCAGGCTTGCCCTCGTAGGTCACGTAGGTGCGCACGTTCAATTCGGGGAAGCGTGAAACGAGGGGCGCGGGCGGCAGTCCTGTCGGCCGAAGATTACTAATCCAGAATGGCGTAACAGAAAGCCACGCGTTGCCCTGGTAGAGATCGAGCGTAAGCACATCAGGCACGAGCGCGCGCAGTTTACGAGGCTCTATTGCAAAGTGCGCAAAGAGCAGGTCGTTCCATGTCTGCGTCATGATCCACCCGCCCTCAGGAAGCGGCCAGGGGCGGTGAGCGGTGGCATAGAGGATGCTGTCAGCACCCAGCCAGACTGTTTGCGATTCGGAAAACATCAGAGCGCCATTCTCGTCGGCAAATTGTATCGCGAGACGCGAGTTGAGGGTTGTGACCTCCTCGCGCTCGCGAGGCAAAAGAAATCCCTCGACTTCGCTACGCGCGGGAAGACAATGCGTGCAGTGTCGCCTCCGCTACGCGGAGCAAGCGAATCTGCTGGGTGCCTACTGTGCCTGGGGCGAGAGAATCAATGCAGGGCTGTTGGTCTCGTTCGGGGCGGCCGTTGGCTTAACAGCGCTGGCGGTGAGTTGGTATCCGCGATGGAATACGTTGACGATGGTGCGGCCGATGATGCGCGCCTTGGCGGTGGAGCGCAGGTGCGTTGGGAGTGTAACGCCCGCGAAGTCCGCAAAATCCTGAACGAACTCGATCTTCCTGACGAAAAAAGATGGTGATTTTGAGAAGGTGCCTTCGGCGCGGCGCAAGCTGCCGGTGTGGACTTCCAGCAGGATACGGCCTTTGAAGAGGCCGACGGCCTTACGGCGCGGTTTCAACTGGAAGACGTGGCAGAGATCGCCTTCCACAGTCTCTACGCCTTTGTAGCTGAACTTGTAGTTCTGTTCGGTGATCGCCGTTTTCGCCGCATCGCCCTTCTCAACTCGCTCCACTTCCTGTTGGAGCAGGCGAACGATAACGTTGCTCTTCACAAAGTTGTCGCCCGTGAACTTGATAGTCGCGAAGTTGAGCGACTTGGGGGCGGTATAGGTGCGCAGAAGTTCGTATTCGCCGCGTTGTGAGGTGTCGGGCAGTTCGGCCTGCACAATGGTGGTATCGGTGTAGGCGGCCAGTTTCTGCGCCTGCTCAACCGAGCGCTGGCTGAATACCTGAAGCGCTAACTCAGGCGCCATTCTAGGTAACTGAGTGGTATGCGGGAAATCTACATCTCCAACGTTTGCAGACGAGGCGGCATAGGGCGCAAGGAAGTGGCGTGGTCCGCCCGGAAGTTGCTGCGCCCCTGCTATCTGCGTTGCCGTAGCACACAGAACAGCAGCCAACATGTACATGGAAAACTTAGGCATCGTGCTCGTACAGTAAACAATTACTCTACCCGATTCACCAAACCCTTGCAAAGTTATCAGCGGTGTACCACGCACTGGATTCCAGTCCCAGACAGCCTGGGCGTAACCATCATTGCCGTTGGAGTTATCTCTGGACTGCAAAGGGCAAGAGTAGCGCGACGTATTTCTTGTGGAATACAAGTAAGCCGTTTGTTAGTCTCGGCGCTGCATTGCGCGAGGAGAAACCACATGAAACGGTCGTCGATTGTCTGTGCCTTCCTGATATGCACCATATGCATGACTTTATGTGCCGAAGAAGTCCAGCTAAAAGACGGAACTAAGATCAGCGGCAAACTTGTCGGCATCACTGGCGAGAAATTTCAGGTAAAGACAAACTACGGCGATATTCAGGTTCCCAGGTCGGAAGTAGTCTCAATCACCTTTCCGGCAAACCAACCCAAGGTCGAGGATGAGAGTAAAGCAAATGCCGAGTCGCCCGCCGTGGTCGAGTCCCTTACTGGCGAGGAATACACGAACAGTACGGCGGGATTTAAATTGACCGTGCCGAAGGGATGGTCAAGCGCGCCAAAGATGCGAAGTAAGGACATCGTGGCTGCTCTCACTTCGGAGGATTCGACATTGTTCCTGCTTGTGACGCCCGAGAAATTCGCTGGAACTCTGAACACTTACAAGGTGCTGGCGCAGACGCAGTATCAGACTTCCTTCTCGGACTTCGAGATGACTTCCGAGTCCGAGATTCAAATGGATGGGAGAACTGGATTTAGGCTCGTCTGGCACGGGAAGAACAAAAAGGCGAATGACGCCCAGGTGAAGGCTCTGGTCTACATGCTTCCGTACGAAGGCCGAATGGTGCGCTTAAGCTTTCTTACGCTGGAGCCGCTCTTTGACGTCGCCGTTCCAACATTCGAAAAAATAGCGGCGTCGTACCGGTCACTTGAGGGTCCCAAGTAGTTGCATTATCTGATTACGCGAAGAAGTTTCCGTCGTGTTAGCAGGGAACCTCACTGCGGCATCGCGGGACTCAGGGCTCGCCTGTTCTTCGCCAGGACTGACATTCATAGGTTCAGGGGTGCCACCCTCCGGGGCTGAGCCAGCGGGACGCGCCGCCTGTTCAACCCGGTACAACGCCGCAGACCCGCGCTTCAGAAGCGCGAGCAACGCGAGCGGAGCATACTTTTTCCTGGTGGCTCCTTTCCAATCCACAGGCGCACACAGTACGATTGCCGCTTCCATTCCAGATCCGAAAGCGCAGATGCAATACGACATGAACGTGAAAAACGAGAACCCGGAGAAGATTGAGTCTTTGACGCAGGTGTTCGCCGTCGCCGGTGCTGAACCGGAAGTGCAGGCGTACGCGATGGCGAAGTACTCGCGTTCTTCGCTTTCGATGAAGCAGTCGCTGGCGGAGTTGAACGAACAGAAGGCTGAGAAGTTTCTCGACACGTTCTACTTCCAGTATGGACATCGTTCCATCGCCGACCTGGCGCACGTCGCGATGGCGATCGAACGCCTCTCTTTGCTGGCGGCGACGATCGTGGTAGACGAGCAGCGTTGGGATGGGCAGGAGCGCTCGACGCGCTACCAGGATTTCAAGAAAAGCGGATATTACACGCCCGCGCTGGGCGGCGACGCGGAGTTGAGGCGGCAGTATATCGAAGCCATCGAGCAGTTGTTCGCCGAGTATCGCGAGTTCTCCGAGTTGATGTTCCGGCACCTGGCGGAGCGGACGCCGCGTCCGGCAGAGATGAAAGAGGACGCTTACGAGCGCACGTTGCGTGCGCGCGCCTTTGACCTCTCGCGCTACCTGCTGCCGATGGCGACCAATACTTCGCTCGGGCAGATCGTGAATGCGCGCACGCTGGAGACACAGGTTTCGCGCATGTTGTCGCACACTCACGCGGAAGTGCGGCAACTGGCCGAGATGTTGAAACAGGCTGGGCGCGGCGCGGCTTACAACGTCAACCAGGATGCGTGGACAAAGCTGGTGGAGGCCATCGAAGCAAAGGATGCGAACCTGGGCGACACCGCGCGCTCGCTGCTGCTGAAGCCGACGCGGGTGGCTCCGACGCTGGTCAAGTACGCAGAAATTAGCCGTTACGAGACGGAGACGCGGAAAGCGCTTTGTCAGGCCGCAGAAGAACTGATGAAGGGGGCGGCAATCGCTTCGGCAACGGCAGTCGATTTGCTGGAAGATGATCCGCTGGAACTCGAATTGGCGACCACGCTGCTTTACGAGCATTCGCGCTACTCGTATCGGCAAGTGCGAGAGGCCGTGAGTTCGCTGACGGATGCGCAGCGGAGCGAGATTGTCGATCTCGGTATGCGGCATCGCGGGCGACATGATGAGTTGCTGCGGGCGTTTTGCGTGGGACAGAGGTTCCGCTTCGACATCCTGATGGATATCGGCGGCTACAGGGACATGCACCGGCACCGCCGCTGTACCCAGATCGCGCAGGCATATTCTTTCGCGCACGGTTTCGACACTCCCGCGGAGGTCGAGGATGCGGGGCACAGTGCGCGCTACGCAGAAGTAATGCAGCGCGTGTCGGATGCGGCGCACCGGATCGCCGCCAAGTTGGCGGAGATCGGCGCGGAGACTGAAGACGCGCAATATTTGATTCCTCTGGCATACCGGAAGCGTGCGCTCTTCAAGATGGATTTTGCCGAGGTGGTTTACATCACGGAGTTGCGCACGGGACCAGCGGGCCACTACTCCTATCGCAATGTGGCGTGGAAGATGTACGAGGCAATCGCCAAGCGGCATCCAGGGATGGCGAAGTACTTCCGTGTGACGGACGTTCGCGAACCGGTAGACTTGCTGAAGCGCTGACCGGATGGCATGGTTTGGCATGCGCCTGGGTGCGATTCGCTTTTTATTCGCCCAAAGCTTAATTTCGCACTATAATCCGAAGCAGGCGGGTGGCCCGCTTCCGAGCGCTCAGTACGAGCGAAAAATGCACAACGCAGTGCCGGTGAGGTGATAGGCTACCCCGGTCGCATCATTCCATTTTTGGGCAATTTTCTCTGCCGGTAAGAGCCGGCGGGCCTTCAGGAGCGCAATCAATTTATGGCGGACGACCGTAGTAAAGCGATCGACCTCGCACTATCCCAAATCGAAAAGCAGTTCGGTAAGGGCTCTATCATGCGCCTGGGGAACAAGGAAGCCATTGTTCCCATTTCTGTGATTTCGACGGGGTCGCTCTCGTTCGACGCTGCGCTCGGCGTAGGCGGCGTGCCTCGCGGCCGCGTGATTGAGGTGTTCGGGCCTGAGTCGTCCGGAAAAACGACAATCGCGTTGCAAATCATCGCCGAAGCACAGAAGGCGGGCGGCATGGCCGCCTTTGTGGACGCCGAACACGCACTCGATCCAGCGTACGCAAAGAAGCTCGGAGTGGATGTCGATAACCTGTTGGTATCGCAGCCGGACTGGGGCGAACAGGCACTGGAGATCGCCGAAGCCCTCGTGCGCTCCGGCGCGATCGATGTGCTTGTGGTTGACTCGGTGGCGGCGCTGGTGCCCAAGGCCGAACTTGATGGCGAAATGGGCGACAGCCACATGGGCCTGCAGGCGCGCCTGATGTCGCAGGCGCTCCGGAAGCTTACGGGCATCGTTTCCAAATCGCGTACCAGCCTGATTTTCATCAACCAGATTCGCGAAAAGATTGGCGTGATGTTCGGCAATCCCGAAACCACGACGGGCGGCCGTGCGCTGAAGTTCTACTCGTCCGTTCGTATCGACATTCGTCGCATAGCGGCGATCAAGGACGGAGATGTGGTGACTGGTTCGCGCACCAGGGTGAAGGTGGTCAAGAACAAAACCGCCGCGCCGTTCCGCGAGGCCGAGTTCGACATCATGTACGGCGAAGGCATTTCGCGCGAAGGCGACATGCTGGATCTGGCGGTGAACAACAACGTCGTCGAGAAGTCCGGCTCATGGTTCAGCTTCAAGGGCGAACGCATCGGGCAGGGACGCGAGAA